>NZ_JCBANG010000012.1:0-104326 GCF_059760905.1 Achromobacter sp. 1011811831 | reverse complement strand
CACCGCCAACACTGCCGCCATCGCGCAGAACCGGACCGATATCGCCGGCAACACGACGGCCATCAACAACGTCACCAATCGCGTGACCACCGTCGAGGGCAGCCTGTCCAGCCTGCAAACGCAGATCGTCAACGGCACGGCGGGCCTGGTGCGCCAGGACGCCACCACCGGCGCCGTGACCGTGGCCGGCGCCACCGGCGGCACCTCCGTCAACATGGCGGGCACCGCCGGATCGCGGACCGTGACGGGGGTGACGGCCGGCGCGCTGAACGCGACCAGCACGAACGCGGTCAACGGCTCGCAACTGTTCCAGACCAACGCCAATGTCACCGCCAACACTGCCGCCATCGCGCAGAACCGGACCGATATCGCCAACAACAGCACGGCCATCTCCAGCCTGGGTAACCGCGTCACGACCGTCGAGGGCGGTCTGTCCACCCTGGGCGGACAAATCAACCAGGCCACCACCAACATCACCAATCTGCAGCAGCAGATCACCAACGGCACGACGGGCCTGGTGCGCCAGGACGCCACCACCGGCGCCGTGACTGTGGCCGGTGCCACCGGCGGCACCTCGGTCAGCATGGCCGGAACGGCCGGCTCGCGCACCGTGACCGGTGTCACGGCCGGCGGCCTGAGCGCGACCAGCAGGGATGCCGTCAACGGCGGACAGCTGTTCCAGACCAATGCGAACGTCGCGGCCAACACTGCCGCCATCGCCCAGAACCGGACCGATATCGCCGGCAACACGACGGCCATCAACAACGTCACCAATCGCGTCACCACCGTCGAAGGCAATCTGTCCAGCCTGCAAACGCAGATCACCAATGGCACGACCGGCCTGGTGCGCCAGGATGCCGCCACCGGCGCGGTGACCGTGGCCGGCGCCACCGCCGGCACGTCCGTCAGCATGGCCGGCACCGCCGGTTCCCGCACGGTGACCGGCGTGACGGCCGGCGCGCTGAACGCGACCAGCACGGATGCGGTCAACGGCGCACAACTGTCCCAGACCAATGCGAACGTCGCCGCCAACACCGCCGCCATCGCGCAGAACCGGACCGACATCGCCAACAACAGCGCGGCCATCACCAGCGTGGGCGGCCGCGTGACCATGGCCGAAGGCAATATCACCAACCTGGGCGGACAGATCAACCAGGCCAACACCAACATCACCAATCTGCAACAGCAGATCGTCAATGGCACGACCGGCCTGGTGCGCCAGGACGCCGCCACCGGCGCCGTGACCGTGGCCGGCGCCACCGGCGGCACCTCGGTCAGCATGGCCGGAACGGCCGGCTCGCGCACCGTGACCGGTGTCACGGCCGGCGGCCTGAGCGCGACCAGCACGGACGCGGTCAACGGCGCACAGCTGTCCCAGACCAATGCGAACGTCGCGGCCAACACCGCCGCCATCGCCCAGAACCGGACCGATATCGCCGGCAACACGACGGCCATCAACAACGTTGATAACCGGGTGACGACGGTCGCAGGCAATCTGACCAACCTGCAAACGCAGATCACCAACGGCACGACGGGCCTGGTGCGCCAGGATGCCGCCACCGGCGCCGTGACCGTGGCCGGCGCCACCGCCGGCACGTCCGTCAACATGGCCGGCACCGCCGGTTCCCGCACGGTGACCGGCGTGACGGCTGGCGCGCTCAACGCAGCGAGTTCGGACGCCGTCAACGGCGCGCAGCTGTCCCAAACCAATGCGAACGTCGCGGCCAACACCGCCGCCATCGCGCAGAACCGGACCGACATCGCCAACAACGGCACGGCCATCGCCAGCGTGGGCGACCGCGTGACGACCGTCGAGGGCAACCTGTCCACCCTGGGCGGACAGATCAGCCAGACCACGACCAACCTGACCAACCTGCAGACGCAGATCATCAACGGCACGACCGGCCTGGTCCGCCAGGACGCCACCACCGGCGCGGTGACCGTGGCCGGCGCCACCGCCGGCTCCTCGGTCAGCATGGCCGGCACCGCCGGCTCGCGCACCGTGTCCGGCGTCGCGGCCGGCGCCGTCAACGCGACCAGCTCGGATGCGGTCAATGGCTCGCAACTGGCCCGGACCAATGCGAACGTGGCCGCCAATGCAACGGCGGTCGATGCCGTCACGGCCGTGGCGTCCCAACAGAGCGTACGCATCGCCGCGCTGGACCAGCAAATGACGCAGATCCGCGGGGCCGGCCAAGAGTTGGCGCGCCATACCGCGGCGATCACCACTGACAATGCCAGCCCTGTCAGCCGTGCGACCGTGGCCCAGGGCAGCCAGGGCAACGCCGTCGGCTCGGGCGCCAGCGTCACCGGCCAGGGCGGCGTGGCCCTGGGCAACGGCGCCAGCGCCAGCGCGGCGGGCAGCGTGGCGCTGGGCTCGGATTCGGTGGCGGACCGCGCCAACAGCGTGTCGGTCGGCAGCGCCGGACAGGAACGCCAGATCACCAATGTGGCGGCGGCCTCCTCGGCCACCGACGCGGTGAACCTGGGCCAGGCGCTCGATCTTTCCCGCCAGTCCGGCGGTCAGGCGGTGCAACGGGCCAATGCCTACACGGACAGCAAGATCGGCCAGCTGCGTTCAGAGGTCAACGCCGGCGTGGCTTCCGCCATGGCCATGGCCGGACTGCCCAGCGCCGCGATTCCGGGCAAGAACATGCTCTCGATGGCCGCGTCCACCTACGAGGGACGCTCCGCCATGGCGATCGGCGTTTCCGGCGTGTCGGGCAACGGGGTGTGGGTCTACAAGGCCTCGGGCTCCACCACGACGCGCGGCAAGCTCGGCGGCACCGTCGGCGCGGGCTTTCACTGGTAAGTCCCGCCGGATATCCCGGGCCTGCCGGGCGCGGGCGGCGCGACTGCCGCTGGCGCCCGGCCCTGGCTCCATCTTGCCCAAGCCTTCCAGGCGTCGCTGAGACAGGTGCATATCGTGTGCCGGTCAGGCAACTCGCCAGGCGCTGCGGTTATTCAGATCCCGGCCCCTTCCGCAAGATATTCAAGCGTCACTTCGGCGCCCCCCCTGCAACGTACAGAAGGCAGCAATAGAAATGGACACGGGACTGCTGACAGAATCCGCTGCCAACAACATCAGGCTGCGCAGGCGCGGCTATCGCCTGGAGAGGCCCGAGCCCATCCAGGCGTTGATGCGCACATACAACTGGACGCTGCTGCGCGCCTGGCGCAGCTGGCTCTCCTACTCGCAGGACGTCATGGCGATCCGTCTCGGAATGGCGCCCGCCACCTACGCTCAACTCGAGCTAGGGACAATCTCGCTGTGCGAATGGACCGAGTCGGAGATCGCCTGCAGATTGGCCAGTCTGGCCCCTCCCCTGGATGCGAGACGCGCGGGGCTCTCCGCATGGAGACTGCGCGCAGGGATTCCAGACGGTCTGCTGCCTTGAACATCCGGAAAGCGCCGGGCAGCCTCTGGACAGGCTTGCTTCAATCGTGCGGAAACGCCTGGAATGCCGGCAACGCTTCCGCCTGATCGGAGAGCCGCGCCAGCCCGGGATGGCGCTGCGCGTCGACCGATCCCGGCAACAAGGCCTGCGTGAACCTCCACGCGACCGCCGCCGTCACGGCGAACTGGCCGACCTTCTTCAAGGGCAGCGTCGGCGTCCATGTCTTGTGCAAGGCGGTCTCAAGCGTCGCGTAGGCCGCGTCCAATTGGCCCTGCACGCGGGCCACCCAGGGTTCGTGCTGCTTCTCCGCCGGACGCAGATTGCGTTCATAGACGATCTGCACCGTCTTCTCGCAAGCCGCCAACGCCAGCCCGATGACGGCCGTGGCCTGGCGCCGCTGCTCCAGGGAATCCGGCATGAGCGTGCGTCCGCTGGCATGTTCGGCGTAGTCGATGATGAGCGTGGAATCCATCAGTACCGTGCCGTCGTCCAGCACCAGCGTGGGTGCCTTGACGACCGGATTGATGGCCTTGAATTCGTCGAAAGTGCTGAATACGGACAGCGGCAGGTGATCGAAATCGATGCCGAGCAGGCGCAGCGATATGGCGGTGCGCCGTACATAGGGGGAATCCAACATGCCGATGAGCTTCACGTCTACTCCGAGTGGTTGACAGCCTGGGGCGCCCCTGTGAATGGGCGGACGGCATCATCGCATGTCAACGTCGCGACGCGCCAAGTCGCAGCTTACTCCCACCTCCTGTTGCCTGCCTGAATGCGGAAATCCGATTATCTCGGCGTGCGCCCGCATATCCGATTTCATTCCAATTCATTGAAAATCCATAAATCGAAAAATTCCTAAGGTCACATCCTCACGGCTCAGTGCGGCCAACACATCGGTACGTGCATATACTCGCCAGATGGCAAATCGCCGGGCTGGCCTGCATTTTAAAAGCATGTATATGCCAATAATTGCGCCTGCCCGCCGGCGGTCGTGGGACATGCATTTCCCATTGCTGCGGGACATTGCATGGAAATGTCAACGCACCAAAGCGCACTCTGCTTTTCCGCCACATGGCGGCAAGGAAGCACGGCTCAAATATTGGGCCATCCCGGCGCTGCATTCATGGCAAAGTCTGACCGATATAAATCCGCAATAAATTCGAAATACAAAACACATATAAATGTCTACAGTCGCCTTGCCGCGATTCAGGGCATTCCCTAGCCGTCGATTATTTTCTCTTGCTAAATATTTTTCTTGCGAGCATTATCGGTGCCTCGTCGCAAAACCAGGCCATTATTCGATTGCTTCGGTATATAAAATCGAACGCTGTCCATTATTGCGCCCGACGTGCCTGCAACGATTCCAGAAGTCTCCCGCCTTCAAAAGAGCATGCCGATGAACGATACAAATTCGCAATCGACAGTGGGCCTCTTGAATGTCGATGCCGCCTCGGAACAGGATGATCGCTGGCTGTCCGGCTTGATGCGCGGGTGGACGCGCGCCATTGAGTTGCGCGACTGGAACGGGTTCAAACAGATGCTGAACCTGGACGAAATCTACTATTTCGGCCAGCCGACGCCGCTGGAAGATGCCGTACAGACGCTGCAGAACCAGTTCAAGAACGCCTGCGACATCGAAATCAACCAGCGCCAGATCGGCAACAAGATCCTGCGCGACGGCAGCCGTCGCATGTCCTTCGCCCTGGACCTGTACTGGACCGCGCTGCCGGACTGGCAGGAACGCCAGGAGCACATCGTCGTGCATGCCGTCCTGCGCGCCAGCCGCGCCACCTGGGTAGCCGAGCAGCTCGTCATCGACCGCAACCTGGATGTCGACGGGAATGCGCCGGTCGCGCGCGCCACCGCGCCCGGAGACATCCCGGAACCTATCAGCCCTCAGGCCGGACAGGCGCAACCCCTGGGGCATGGCGGCCCCGCGCTGGAGGCCGCCGTGGACGCGAAAGCGCTCTACTTCGTCAACCCGGACACTCGCCAGGCCGCGGTCGCCGCGCCCTCGCATCCGCCACCAGCGGGCAAATCACGTCACGTCGTGTACATGCCCGTCATCATCGACGGCGAAACACTGCAGGCCATCCTCGGATCCTGACCTCCATGCGCACCGCCACGGCCGCGCCGCATTGCGATGCCATCCATGCGGCGCATATCGCGCGCGTGACCGTCGAGACACTGGTCGGCCGCCCGCTCAGCCACGCCAACACCCCGTTCGTCGACGCCTGCCTGCGCAATCTCGGCATGCTGGCGGACCGGCTGGATGGCTTACGGGGTTCGCTGGCCGCGCCGCATGGGGCGCAGGCCGCTGATCTGGCGCGACAACTGCGGGCGGTGGCGCTCGCTCCGGGGCAGGACGCGATCCACGCCTGCGGGCACTACATACGCGAGTCCTTTGGCCTGTATGCCGGACTGATGCGCGTGGACCGACCCCGCACCGATGCCCCTGCCGATCCGCTGCGCGGCATGCGCCCGCGCGCGATCGTCGTGGCCATCGGCCCGGGCCTGGGCATCGGCGACGAGATCAAGCTGAGGCCGCTCTTGCAGCGGCTGGAGCGGCACTTCGCCGTTCCGGCGGATGCGATGCACGTCTTTTCGTACTGCCCGGCCATCTGGCGCACCCTGCAGGGCGACTGGCGGACAGGCGATCTCGGCAGCCAGCCCATGGCGGCGTTCGATCGCCTGACTGCATTGCGCGGCGCCCATCCCGTGGCCGGCCAGGTGCTGATGGTCTTCTGCAACTTCCTACGCCGCAACGGACTGCGCACCATGCTGCCCTACGAGGACTGGCACGACGTGCTGGACATCTCGGTCGGCTCGGGCGAGATCTCCATCCACCGTCACGGACAGCGATCGGAGATGCACTGGTGCGGCATGGACCTGGATCATCCTTGCCTGAGCCGTGCGCTGCATCGGATGGGCCGCCACATCCTGCCGCGCGGCGATGCGCCGCTGTCCACGGCCGCGCCCTCGCCGGCCCGCCGGCCTTGGACGCGCGGCGCGCCCTTCCGGATGTTGATCAGTCCGTTCACGTCCAAGCGCTCGCCGCACACCGCCCACGACTGGGCCGAATGCGTTGCCGCCATGGCGCGCGCACTGCCCGGACGGCGTCCGGTGCGCTGCACGGTGCTGCCCGGCCTGACGGCGCAGTGCCGCTCGCATGCGCAGGACATTGCCCGCCTGGTCAGCTATCGCCTGAACGGCCGCGGCCACGCCGAGCTTGCCCATCCCGGCGGCCTGTTGCTGACCGCGGACAACGCCATGGGCTACGTCGCCGGCGAACTGGCCAGGTCCGACCTGCTGCTCGGTATTGACACGTATACCGCCCACTTGGCGGCCGAGACGGGCACGCCGTCCATCGCCCTGTGCCTGGAACACAACCCACGTTTCTGGGCGCCCTCCCCCTGGACGTTCTGGTTCAACCTCCAGACCGGGCCACAAAGCGTAATGCAAGCCGCCCGCGCCGTCACTCGGTTGCTGGATCCCGAAGCCCGCGCCGGCCTGCCCTTCGCCGGACTGGCTCACGCCGCGTCCAGGCTGGCGCAATCCGGTGGCCTCGGCGCCGCCAACACGGTGGCATTGCTGGACCAGGCTTGGCAGGCCCTGCCGCAAGGCGTGCAACGCGCGCTCGAACGGCTGGACGACCGCTATTCGTGGCCGCTGCGGCGGCCGCACTTGCAGGATCACAACTCGCCGCACGAGCGGGACCTGCTGTCGCGTTCCAATTTCCTCAGGCTGCTCGGCCTGGCGGCCCCCTCTCTGTGGAGCAACGATGATCACGCTGCCCATTGATCTGCTGGACGCGACGGTGCGCGCGCGCGCGGCCGCGCATGCCGAGCGCCACGGCGCGGGACTGCGGGATTTCCGCCTTCGCGTCGAGGCCCAGTTCCAGGTGGAAGTGGCGCGCACGCGGCAGGCGTTCTCGGCCGACGCCACGCGCGCCGGCGCCGCCGCCTTCGTCCAGCATCTGGGCGGGTACGTCGGCTGGCTCGGATGGTCGAGCTGGTGCGCCAGCCATCTGGCCATGCCGCTGGGACTGAGCGGCGACGCCGACACGCGCCGCCTCGCGGCTGCCATGCTGGTCTATGCCGGCCCACGGGTCATGGACGACGCGCTGGACAACCACCATACCTATAAGGGCAAGCGCACCACCCTGGTCGGCGCGCTGGCCCAGAGCCACCCTCAGCTCGACGACGGCCAGCGCCGCGCCTATGCCATGCTGGCCGGCACCTGGATCATGCTGGCGGGCATCGAGCGCCTGCATCGCCATGCTGGGGAAGCGGCCGCGTTGACCACGCTCAGGATCTGCGAGCGGATTCCGCCCGGCATCCTGCTGGAGGGAATGGGCTCGGGCCAGGCCAATCTGGCCGAATACCAGGAAATCCTGCAGATGAAATCGATCTGGTACGACGAGATCCTGTACCGCAACCTCCTGGACCCCTGCCCGACGCCGCTGCGAACGACCGTGCTTCAGGCCACCGCGCACCTGTCCCGGCTGGCCCAGTACCTGAACGACATCGTCGACCATGACGCCGACGCGTCCGCCGGCCAGCCGAACCTGTGCACCTGGGTCTGCACGCCCGACGACATCCTGGATATCTGCGCGCAGGAAGTGTCGGCCATTCTGGCGCTGATGGAAGACCTGCCCGAGGAGGTTGGCGACGCATTGGCCGCCTCGTTGAACGATACCCACCGCGCCGCGCTACGCCTGAACGAAACCCAACCCTAGTCTCGGGAGCCGAGCATGTCCCTTGGATATCCTACCCGCAGCGAAGCCGATTCCGCGTGGATGGAACTGGCCCATCAGATCTATGCCGACATTCCGTCATTGAGCGACACCGCCGCCCGCGAACCGGCGACGGCAACCGGCGAGCTCACCATCATCGGATCCGGCATCGGCGTCATGGGCTTCACCCGCGACGCCGAGCAATACATCGACGACGCCGATCACGTGGTCTTCTGCGTGGCGGATCCCGCGACACAGGTCTGGCTGCGCGACCGACGCCCCGACGCCATTGATCTATTCGCGCTCTACGACGACCGCAAGCCGCGTTACCACACCTACATGCAGATGACCGAGGCCATGCTGTACCACGTGCGGCGGGGCAAGCGCGTGGCCGCGGTGTTCTATGGCCACCCGGGCATCTTCGTGCTGTCGACACACCGCGCCGTGGCGATCGCGCGCCGCGAAGGGCATCGCGCGCAGCTGCGGCCCGGCGTCTCGGCGCTGGACTGGCTTTGCGCCGACCTGGGGATCGACCCCGCCTACCCCGGCATGCAGACCTTCGAGGCCACCGACATGCTGTTGCGCCGGCGCGCCATCGACCCGGGCTCGCACGTGGTCCTGTGGCAGGTCGGCCTGATCGCCGAGATGGGATTTCGCCGCCGCGGCTTTCACAATCGCCGCTTCGACTATCTGGTCGAGTATCTGCGCGGCTACTACAAGCCCGATCACAAGATCGTGCACTACATCGCGTCCCGCTATCCGACCCTGCCGCCGGTAATCGAGCGCTACACACTGGACGAGCTCCTGAATCCGGAGGTTCACGCCCTGATCACCGGCATCTCCACGTTCTATGTTCCGCCTGCGCAGGCGCGCGCCGTGGACGTGGACTTTGCCCGCGAAGTCGGCCTGATCCAGCCAGGCCAGCATGTCGGCAAGCCGCGCCTGTCGCGCCCGCTGGACCGCTACGGCCCGCGCGAAATGCGCGCCATCGCGGCGCTCAAGGACTTCCGCCCGCCGGCCGACTACCACTTCCAGACCGACACGGCAGCTGCCCGCTTCTTGCTGGCCCTGTCCGAACAGCCCGAACTGCGCCGGCGTTTCGAGGCCAATCCCGAGCACGCCCTGACCTCGTTTCCCGGTCTCAGCGCGGAAGAATGCAAGCAGTTGGCCAGCCGCCGCACCGCGCGCACCCAGCGGGCCGCGCGCGGCGCCGCCGTCAGCATCTCCCCCGGCGAGCAGTTCGTGGTCGACCTGGAGACCAAGCCCGCCGTCGCCAACCAATGGATGCAACTGCTGAACACGGCCGTCAAGGCCAGTCCCAAGAACTGGCAGCCGGTCGAGGACTGGCTGTCGCAGAATTACCAGGGCCTGGCCCTGGCCGATGTGTCCGACGCGGTCGCCAGCACCCAGGCCTGGCTGCTGCTGATGTGGAACGGCGTTTACGCGACCAGCGGCAACCAGCCGCAGGCCTTGTTCGTGATGGCCGGCGCGCCGGGAGACGGCGTGGACACCAGCACCGTGACCAGCGGCACGGTCTATCTCAATGCCTCGCCGCTGTTCAAGGTGTCGTTCTCCGGCGGCCAACTGACCTTCAGCCAGAAGGACGGCAATCCCTGCAATGGCTCGCTGACCTTCGCCAATCCGGGCGCCTCCACGCCGCAATCGGTGTCCGGCATGCTCTGGCAGGACAGCCAGGGCAAGCCCGCGTCGAACAACTTCACGGCCACGCTGCAACCGCTGCCCAGCAATCCGCTGTCGGTCTGGACCGGCGAGTACACCACCGTGTACACGGACAATCAACAGGCGGGGCCTGGGGTCGCGGTCTTTCTGCCGTCCACGGCCAATCCGTCTCCGGCACTCTACATCGACGGCCAGGAGATCAGCGGCACCACCTTCGTCAACCCGACCATCACGTGGTCGGGAGGACAGCTCAGCTTCGCGCTGAACGCCAGCACCACCGGCGCCCTGACCGTAAGCGGCAACATTGCCGGACGCGCCATCACCGGCAACACCGTGGCCAGCAGCGCGACGGGCTTCGCGGGCCAGTACGCGACCCAGCTCGTGGTGTCCGTCAAGGGCGCGAACGTATGGCAGCCGTTCTATCAGCTGGGTTTCACGGCGCCGGCCAGCGGCTCCACGACCTGCACGGCCTGGCTCGGCGCGCAGTCCTTCACCGCCCAGTTCTCCAACCGCCAGCTGACCTGGAGCAACGGCCCCTCGCAGATCCCGAACGGCCAGCTGTCGCTATCGGTGAACGCGCTGACCAATGCCGCCTGCTTTGTCGGGGTTACCTGGGCCAACGGCGCCACCAAGCCAACGTCGCCGAACTTCCAGGGCATCGCCTCGGCCAACTCCCCGGCCAACTTCGTCGGCAACTACAACACCACGCTGGACCAGCAGCCTGCACAGGTCCTGAGCATCGGCGGCGATCCCAATTGCATCCAGGTGACCTACGGCTCGGAGAAAGTGACCTACAGCTTCTTCACGGGTCAGCTGAGCGGCACCACGCCCAGCGGCTTGAAGCTGAACGCCGTATTCAAGTACGTGACCCAGGGATCGCACACCCCGCCGCAGTACGTCACGGCCTTCACCGGCACGCAGACCATCAACAGCGCCCAGCACCAATGGGACTCCAGCCAGCTCAGCAACGACGCCCAGCAATGGCTCGGTACGTACAGCACGTTCCTGGTCGACCCCGGCAACGGCAGTCTGACCGCCGGCGGGCCGACGCTGAAGCTCTCGGGGACCGCCAGCGCCTTCACCGTGCAGATCACCGCGAACGGGTCCACCACGACGCTGCAGAATCCGAAGTACCAGATCACCGGCAACACGCTGTACTGGTCGGGGGAGAACGTCAGCGGCGACAGCAGCTACAACAACGGCGCCATCTCGTTCTACCTCGATCCGCGCAAGCAGCAGCGCGCCTTCAAGGGAATCTTCTACGCCAACAAGCCCGCGCCGACCGCGATCAACTGGTATGGCACGCCTGCGGGCAATAACCCCAACCCGCCCTCGCCCGGCTTTCCGTGGTGGGGCTACCTGCTGATCGGCCTGGGCATCGCCGCCCTGGGCGTGGGCGGACTGTTGCTGTGGCGCGCCCGGGCGAGTGGCTACCAGCGGCTCGCGACCGAGGACAGCATCGAAATGTGGGAAAAGAAATGTCAATGACGCCCGCACGCCCCTAATCTGACTCATAGCCCGGACACTGACATGGCGAACACTCGACTGTTGGAAGGCGGTACCTGCCAGGACCTGGAAGACGATTTCGACGAACAATCCGAAGAATTCGACAATGCATCGGACGATGCCAGCCTGAACAATCCAGAAGAGCTGGATATCGGCGACGATGTCGAGATTCCGGACGATCCCAACGTGGACGTCGACGTGGACGCCGATGTCGAGGCGGACATCGAGACCGAGGTCGACGTCGATGTCACGCTCGAGATGTTTCTGGAGGAGGATCTGGAACACACCGAACCCGGCATCGACTTCGTGACCGGCGCGGATGGACTGGACGGGGACGAACGTCCATGAGCGCCTATCCGGCCAAGATCCAGCGGTTGATGCGGACCTGGCGGGGCCCCTTCGACAGCGTCGAGATCCTGGAGCGCGCGCATACGCCGGACGAGGAGATTCTCGCGCACTTCAACGGCGCGGCCCGGCCCGTCGTGGTGCGCGGCTACCTGGCCGGCACCCCGCTGGCCGGCATCACCTTCGAGGACGTGCGGGCCAGGGCGGGCGCGCTCATGCTCGACCCGCGCTGGAAGCCCTCGCACATCTACAACACCATCGACAGCAGCGCCAATGACGCGCGGATCAGCCTGGACGACTATCTCGCCGCCGCTGTCCTGGGCGAGACGGTGCGCCAGGATCTCTACGTCCGATTCCGGAACCTGCGGGTGCCGCTGGAGTTCCGCAACGCGCTGGGCCTGCTGCGGCCGGCCTTCCTGCGTCCGCACGAGGTGCACCTGCCCTGCATCTGGATGGGCGCGGCGGGCTCGTGCTCCAACCTGCACACCGACCCGCAGGACAATTTCGTGCTGTGCGTCATCGGCCACAAGCGCTTCTGGCTGCATCCGCCCAGCGCGCTGCCGGACATCCAGGCCGAATCGGTGATGGGCAGCGCGTTCCTGCGCAGTCCGCTTGATCCCCGAGAGGCCGACCATCCGGTGCCCACCGTGGCCCTGGATCTGTACCCCGGCGATCTACTGCTCTTGCCCATGGGCTGGGCCCACTTCGTCGAATGCCTGGCGCCTGCCTTTACCTACAACTACTGGCTCGACCCGCGCGAAACGCCGTTCTTCGAGCGAGCCAGCACCGGGACGCGGCAATGAACCCAACACAGTCGCTGGACGCCCTGCTGGACTGGCGCGCCGAGAACCAGCCCGATCTGCCCGCCTTCGGCTTCATGGACAGCAGGCTCGACATCGTCGACACCGACAGTTACGCCACCCTGGCCCTCGCGGCCCGCCGGGTCGCCGCCGCCTTGCGCACCGCTGGCGTGGCGCCCGGCGCGCCGGTGATCCTGGCCTGCGCGCCGGGCCTGGATTTCGTCCGCGCGTTCTATGGCATCCTGCGCGCCGGCGCGGTGGCGCTGCCCACGCAGCCGCCTACCGAAAAGAACGCCATCGTCAGGCTAGAGCACGTGGCCGCCGGCAGCGCGGCCACCTGGGGCATCGCCACCCGGGCGACGCTGGCTACACTGGATCCGGCATTGCAGCCGGCATCGCTGCGCTGGCTGGCGGTAGAGGATTGCCTGGCCGGCCCGCCCGATACAGGCCCGTCCGGCAACCGGCCGGATGCCATCGCGATCCATCAATACAGTTCCGGCACGGTCGGCGTGCCGCATGGCGTGCGGATTTCCCATCACAACCTGCTGCACAACAGCGAGCTGATCCGCCGCGCGTTCGTGCATACCTCCAAGCAGCGCGGACTGGTCTGGCTGCCGCCCTATCACGACATGGGCCTGATCGGCGGCATCGTGCAGCCGCTGTACGCCGGCTTTCGCACGACGCTGATGGCGCCACGCACTTTCCTGCGCTCGCCGCTGAACTGGCTGCGCGCGATCACGATGACCGGCGCGACCACCTCGGGCGGCCCCAACTTCGCCTACGAATCCTGCCTGGCGGCCTCCGACGACGAGATCGAGCGCGCGAACCTGGACCTGAGCCGCTGGCTGGTCGCCTTCAATGGCGCGGAAACCGTCAACCCGGCCACGCTGCGGCAGTTCGCCACCCGGTTCCGCCGCTTCGGCTTCCGCATGGCGTCCTTCACCAGCTGCTATGGCCTGGCGGAGGCGACCCTGATCGTTTCGGCCAGCAGCCATCTGCACAAGCCGTCCCTGCTGGACGTGGACCGCAACGCGCTGGCCGCCGGCCAGATCCGGCTGACGACCAAAACCGACAGCGAACACCGCAGACTGGTCGGACTGGGCACGCCCTTGCAGGCGGTGCGCGTCATCAAGCAGGACGGCAGCGAGGCATCGCCCTATGACGTGGGCGAGATATGGGTGGCCGGGGACAGCGTCGCCGAACCCGTGGGCGACGAGGATTCCGCCTTCCACGCACAGTTGCCGGACGATCCGGCCCAGTACGTCAGAACGGGCGACCTGGGCTTCGTCTACAAGGGCGAACTCTACGTGGTGGGCCGCAGCAAGGCCATCGTCATCGTCCGCGGCCGCAATCATCACGCCGAGGACATGGAAGCCAGCTGCCGGGCGCTGGAACCAGCCCTGGCGCAGATGGGCGCGGCCGCTTTCGGCGACGACGAGGCCGGCATCGCGGTGGTGCTGGAAGTCCCTCGCCGGCATCCCGACATGCCGGGCCTGCTGGAGCGGGTTCGCGGCGCGCTGGCCGAGCAGCACGGCATCGCCGTCGACGAGGTCGTGCTGGTGCGCGAACGCAGCCTGGCGCGCACGCCCAGCGGCAAGATCCGGCGCAGCGCCGTGGCGGCCGCGCACCGGGCCGGACGCCTGAGCCCGCTGTCGTCCTGGCGCGCGCACTGCCAGGAAACGTCGCGCACCCGCCCGCCCCTGCCTGCCATGCCGGCCCTCGCCAGCCTGCCGCGCGAGACGGCCCTGGAGCAGATCCGCGACTGGCTGGCCGCGCTGCTGGCCGCGGAACTGAACATGCAGAAGGCGGACATCAATCCGGACACCCATTTCGGCGTGTACGGACTGGACTCGTTCGCCGCCGTCAACCTCGCCATGCACATCGGCGACCAAGCCCGCGTCGATCTGGAGGCCACCTTGTTCTGGGACTATCCCAATTGCACGATGCTGTCCGAGTTCCTGGTGGACCCGGCGCGGTTGGGGGCCGCCGAGCTGGCCGACGCCGCCCTGGCGACGGGAGCCGAGGCATGACGGCCCCCACCAATGTTCTGGCCATCGGCGACAACCGGGGCAACCTGGCGTTCGCCGACAGCGCCACCGGCGCCGTCCTGGGCACGGTCACCCTATCGCGCGGCTACCTGTCCGCGCCCGGACTGGCCTGGAACGGCATACTCTACGCCGGGGAAAGCACCACCCAGTCGACGACGCTGCTGCACGCTTACGACCCCGCCGTGTCGCCGGTCGCCGACGGCTGGGCCAACACCGTATCGGTGAGCGGCAGCGTGGATGCCACGCCGGTGGTCATGGACGGCGTCCTGTGGTTCGCCACCAGCCAGGGCAACCTGGTCAGCGTCAGCAACCCGCAAAGCGCGTCGCCCGTGCTGGGCACGCCTGTCTATGTCTGCGGCAGCACGGCGCCGGGCAAGGTATCGGCCCTGCTGTCGACGGGAGACCATCGCACGCTGGTGCTGGTCACCGCCAAGGGTCTGTTCGGCGCGGCCGTGTCCGGCACGACGGCAACAGTGCTGTGGTCCACCCTGGGCGGGGTGGACCTGACGGTCGTGGCTCCCGCGCTGCTTGGCAACCAGCTGTTCGTGGCATCGGGATCGACGCTGTATGAAGTGACACTGGCGCCCGGCGGCATACAAGCGCCCAAGGCCATCGAAGCCGAAGCCGCCATCGGCGTGCTGATCCCGTTGGACCAGAACCGCCTGCTGATGGGTAGCGTGAATGGCGCCTACGTGCTGCTTGATACCGTAAATGAACAGAGCCTGGGCCGCTTCACCCTGTCCAGTAGCGCGGGCGCGGTGCCGTGGACGCGAGAACTCGGCCACAGCCTGCTGTCGTTCGCGACCAATGGCACGCTCACGCTCAATACGGTCAGTGTCGATCCCGACGGCACGCTGGACCCGACCCTGGCGTGGCATATGACCAGTCTCTCCAGCTTCATATCGCCACCCGTGCGGATTGGCGGGCTGGTCGCCGGCATAGGGACGGACGGCAAGCTCTACACCTACGATCTGCAGGCGCAAAACACCGTGCTGTCCGGCGCGGCCGTGCTGGCCAGCGGCGCTTCCTCGGCCGCGATGACCGCCATGGAGGTCATCCAGCGCCCGAACAACGCCAGCGTGACCTTCCTGCTCGACGGCGAAGAGTACTTCCCGACGATGCGCAACGTCTTGATCGCGGTGCTCAACGGGTCATTCGCCACGCCCGCCAGCCTGCCCGCTGATGTCTCGTTCGAGGGCCTGATCAAGGCCATCGGCAGCGCCGGCAACAACGCCTACGTCATGATGTGGAACACATCCATCGCGTATGCGATGACCGACATCGGCAACTGGGCCAACACACAGATCGCCACGACGCTGGGCGCGGTGCTCTTCCAGAAGCTGTTCGATACCAACGGCGCATTCAAGGGCGACCATCGCCTGAACGCCCAGACCGCGCTGGGTCTCAAGGGGGCATCGAATGTGTCCGTCTATCTGGAAAACTACCAGGCGCAATGGCCGAACTGGTATCCCTTGCCTGCCGAACTCGGCTCGAACCACCAGAAGATCGTGATCGCCAGCGTCAACGGCACGCGCATCGCCCTGGTATCCGGCTTCAATACGATCACGCCCTCGTACTACGACAGCAAGGCCCACACCATGCTGGACCAGGGCGGCAACTACGACGGCGCCAGCTGGCACGATACCGGCCTGGCCCTGACCGGCCCCGCCGTCGATCTGATCGAAGCCGAATTCGACCGCCGCTGGTCCAAGGCCAACAGCAAGCCCGCGCCGTCCGGCAATACCTATGTGAAGGTGGCCAACTGGATGATCGCGCGCAACTCCATCATTGGCCCGGCCGGCACCCCGCCGGCGTATGTCTCGCCGCTGCCCTCGACCCCGCAGGTGCCCACGCAAGTGGCCATCACCTGCAACGAACGCATGGACCTGAGCGGTTCGGCCTCCAAGCTCCGGGCGCTGCTGACGGACGTGCACCAAATCCTGGACCAGCTGGTCGCCAACATCAACAAGGCCACGTCCTACATCTACTTCGAGAACTTCACCTTCACGTCCTCCGAGATCGTGGCGGCGCTGGCGGCCAGGCTACGCTCCCAGCCAGCCAGCTTCCGCGTCATCGTCATGGTGCCTCACCCGACCGTGAGCGAGTACCGCGACGACTTCACAATCGAACAGGGACAGTTGAAACTGATCCGCTATGCCTATGCCGCGCTGAAGCTGGCTTCGCAGGACTGGGACTACTACGCGCTGCAGGCCGGCGACATCATCACGAATCAGGACGCCACGTCGCTGAACTTCGATCCGCGCGGCATCGAATACACCACCGTGACCTTCACCAAGGGCGGGACAACGCGCCGGGTATGGATACACGAGGTCTGGAACATCCACGACAGCGCGACGCAACCGCAGGTCTGTTTCTGCTCCCCGGCGCGCTACTTCGCCACGCCACCGTCCGACACGGGCAAGGCGCTCCAGGGCCAGCCGGCCAACTACCGCGGCATCTACGTCCATTCCAAGCTCGCCCTGTTCGATGACCGCGTCGCGGTGGTGGGCAGCGCCAATTTCTCGCCCCGCAGCCTGCGCATGGACGGCGAAATGAGCATCTTCATCAACGATTCCGCGACCGCCCTGGGCATCCGCCAGCGCCTGTTCCAGCACTGGGGCATGACGACGCCCTCGGCCTGGTGGAACGACGCCAACAGCTATGCGACAACCACGACGAACAGCGTTGGCGTGCTGCCGCTGCGCTACAACGCGCTGCCCCAGAAGCCGGTCAGCTACACCTGGTCGTTCCTGACGACCTTTGTCGACCCCTCCCAATTCCTATGAGCCCCGCCGCTTGAAGGAGCGCCCGTGCCAATCGCATTCATCGGTGGGACCCCGCAGCAGCAAGCCGTGCTGAATGCCGCGGCGGCCTTGCTGACCAACGCGCTGGGCTCGGCCACGACCTTGCCCGCCTCGCCCGCCTTGCAGGCCCTGTTCGGCGCCGGCACGTCGCCGGCCACCGTCAATGGCAACTACGCCGCCGTGCTCGCCCGGATCGGCGCGTTGACCATCACTTTTGACCTGACCAAGCCGCTGTCGGTGCAAATGATGGACGGCGTCTGGATGCAGATCATCAATTCCTCCACCACGACCGCCACCGCCCAGGTGCTGGACGCCTGCTGGCAGCAGGTGTACCTGGATTCCCGGTCCGGCACCATCGCGCTGGCGGCATCGCTGATGCATGAGCTGGGCGTGACATACGCCGGACTGCTCGATTTCGAGGGGTCCTCCAGCCTGTCGGGCGCCCAGGCCCTGGCGGCCAGCGATCCGGCATCCGCCTCGGTCAGCGCGATGAACTACGTGCAGGCGCTGTACCCGCTGCTGGAACTGCCGCCGCCACCGCCAGCCCCCGGCGGCATCGCGATCCCGACCGTCGGCACGCTGCTGAACTTCTATCAGACGGTCGACGGTAGCGTGCTTCCGGGCATGGCTCCGCTGGTGCAATCTCCGGTGACGGCGCCACCGCTGGGATACGGCCGGCTGGCGATGTTCGGCGAAAGCGGCGCGCAGATGTCCGCGCTGCATGCCTACGATACCTACCAGGGCCAGGACCTGTGGCCCTACAGCGCGCCCATCGTCAGCGGCCCGGTGGATGCGACGCCGGTCGCCACCGGCACCACGGTATGGTTCTGCACCGGCCAGGGAAACCTGGTCTCGGTGGACATGACCAACCCCGCCATGCCCGGGGTCCAGTCCGCGCTCACCTTCATGAATGCCGCCTCGCAATCGAAGGTGACCGCCACCCTGCTGGGAGGCGATGGCGCGACGCTGTACGCGGTATCCAGCATGGGCGTCTATGCGCTGACGCTGGGTTCGCAACCCACCATCAAGTGGAGCGCGCGCACCAGCACCGACTTCTCCGCGTGCGGCGCCACGCTGGCCGCCGGCCTGCCCTTGGCCGCGGCCGGGAGCACGCTCTACGGCTTCAAGGCCGACGGCTCCAGCTGGACGCTCGCGCGGCCCGCCGCCGTCACCCTGCTGGTCAGCCCCGGATCCGGACAGGCGCTGCTCAATGGCCAGGGCGACAGCTTCGACGTGGTGGATACCGCCACCAAGGCCGTCGCCGCCAATGTGGTGCCCCCCGGCATCACCGGCATCGATTTCTCCAAAGTGCTGCTGGTGGGCGACCGGCTCGTCGTGCCAGCGCGCTCGGGCCAGCTGGCGGTGTACGCCTGGACCTTCATCGACCTGCCCGGCACCTGGTGGCAGTGCTGGTCCGTGACCTTGGCGCAGCCGCTCTCGGCCACGCCAACGCTATGGGGCACGACGCTGATGGTGCAGGATGGCGCGGGCAACCTGTCGGCCTTCGACCTGTACACGGGCGCGCGGCGCTGGCAGCAGACCGGCACCGCGGGCGCCAGCGCAGCCCTGGGCGCCAGCGCGATGGTGAACGAAGCCGACGCGGCGCTCTATCCCCAGGGCAATTTTGCCGGCACGCCCGCGCTGGTCAGCGCCCTGCCCTCGCCCCTGCCCGCCATCGCCAGCGCCATGCCCGGGCCGTCCGGCTCCTACGCGCTGCCCAGCGTCTCGGGCACGACCGGCGGCGAAATCTACCTGCCCAGCGCCGCGCTGGCCTTGTCCCCGGCGCCGACCGCGATCGCCGGCTGGGGACCGGACCAGGTCGGCGCCCTGCTGACCCAGCAAAGCCTGCCCTACAACGGCGTGACCACGCGAGCCTGGGTCAGGGCCGCGACAATCAACTGCCTGGGCACCTGGTTCGTGCGCGACAGCGCCAACGCCGTGTTCGGTCCCAACGTGGCGATGATCGACTTCAACGGCAGCTCGCTGCCGCTGGCCTCCAGCGTGACGGCGGTGGTGGCCGTCGGCGGCAATGGCTCGCCGGTGCCCGCCGGCGTGCAGACCGCCCTGGCCATGTCCGGTTCCACCGCCCAGGACACTTTCCAGCTCTATCCAGGCGATCTGGACTTCACTGAACGGATCAACATCAACGCCGCCACGCTGGCCCAGGCCCAGGCCACGCTGGGCACGATCGTGCGCAGCCGGGGGATGACGACGCCCAATGTCCCCGGCATTCTGGCGCAGCTGGTCGAGCTGAAATTCGGCATCTACCCCTATCCATTCCAGGCCTCGGGCAGCAGCGATGTCGGCCCCAAGGGCGCGCCCATCGCCTGGACTCCGGCCCAGATCACGGCCGGCCAGATCACGGGCACGCGCACGGACACCGGGCAGTCCGCCACCATCGCCTGGGCCGACGCCAGCAGCAATCCGGGCTGGATCAAGTTCGACTGGATCTTCTCGAACCCGTCTCAGCAGATCGTGATGAACACCAGCAACGTGCTCGACCCAACCTGGCAGGATCCGGTGGGCAACATCACCACCATGGACGGCGCCCAGGACGCCTTTCTCCAGGAGATCTATCTGGACACCAGCCAGGAATCGCTGGTGGCGAGCCTGTACGCCGCGATCGGCGCCGACCTGCGCGCGTACTACCTGGCGCAGCTGGCGCTGGAAGTGAAGAAGTTCGGCACGCCGGGCAAGGCCAAGTACAACCTGGGCAAGGTCGCCAAGCGCCTCTACAACCTGACCCGCATGTCCGGACGGCTGCTGGACGCCGTGTATCTGCAAAGCCTGTTCTCGGCGCCGATCGCGCTGGTCTACCAGATATGGAGCCGCATCAAGGGCGTGGGCGAGGCCGCCACCGAAACCTCCATTCCGGTGGCGCAGATCAGCGCCCAGACCCAGGCGCTGCTGACCGCGTTGCAGGCGCAGCAGGGCCTGGACGCCACCTCCAGGCAACAAGTGGCGACGGACCTGCAGGCCATCATCACGGCGCTGGCCGCCAATCCGCTGCCTTCCAATTTCGACGCCTTGATCGACAAGTGCCAGCTTGATTGCCTGACCTGGGTCAATTCGGTCTTCAACTCCATGCTGCAGGCCAATGCCGGCCTGCAGGCCTACATCGATTCGCTGGTGGCCCAGAGCGTCACCGCCGGCGAAGTCGCCCGCAGCCATCCACGCATCTACGAGGGTCCCGATGACTGGTCCTGAAACCACGCCCGATACGCCCCGGCACAGCGCAGCAAACGTGCTGGGCCTCTGCTCCACCGGCCATGGCGCCGCCGCGGCCCTGGTATCCGCCCGCCACGGGGTGCGCGCCCTGACGCTGGACCGCTACACCGGCTGCAAGCATTCGCTGCTGTTCAGCCGGCGCGAGCTGGCCGACATCCACAGTGGCGAGTCCAATGTGGACCACGCCATCCGCGACGCGCTCGACTATTCATTCAACGGTTTTCCGCCGTCGTTCATCTCCGAAGACGCGCTGCTGCCGTTCGTGCGCCACCTGATCGGCGGCCTGCCACTGGGACCGGAAGACATCGACATGATCGTCACCGCCGACTGCCACTTCGCCTTCAACTGGGGACGCGTCGGCACGCTGCTGGAATGCCTGTTCCCCAATGCCGAGGTCGTGCGCGGCCTGGAACACCACCAGATCCATCAATGGCAGGCCTACCTGCCCAGTCCATTCGAGCGCGCCGCCGTGCTGACCGCCGACGAGAGCGGCGAGGATCTGGGGCGCATGGACGAATCGCGGATCGCCATGACCCTGAGTCATGCGCAAGGCCTGAGCATGGAGGTCTTGCTGGAACACCTGCATCCCGGCAGCAGCCCCGGGCTGCTGTACGCCGAATTCTCGCGCCATCTGGGGTTCTACGCGGGCGACGAAGGCAAGACCATGGGACTGGCTTCCTATGGCCGCGACACGCTCTACCGCAAGCTGCGGCCGGCGCTCGAGCTGCACGAGGACGGTTCATTCGCCTTCCCGCCGGCGGCCGAGTACCTGCCCCAGGTGGCGCGCTACGCGCCACGCCGCGAGGATGGCGCGCTACTGCCCGGCCATGCCGACATCGCTTTCGCGATCCAGCGCATGATCGAGGAGATCATGCTCAACGCGGCCGGCGCGCTGCGCCGCCGCCTGCCGGACGTGGACGCCATCTGCCTGGCCGGCGGCGTGGCGCTGAATAGCTGCGCGAATCAGCGCATCGCCGACGAGGCGGGTTTTCGCCACCTCTACATCGTGCCCAACCCCGGCGACAACGGCCATGCGCTGGCCTGCGCGCTGTATGGCGCCCAGATCCTGGCCGGACATCCGCGCGCGCCGGTGGCCACCGACTACCTTGGCCCGCCCGCCGAGACCTCGCAGGCGCTGGAACGCACGCTGGCCGACCACGGCATCTCGACGCGCCAGGCCAGCGCGCAAGACATCGCGGCCCTGCTGGCCGAAGGCCGCATCCTGGGCCTGTTCCAGCAGGGTTCGGAGCACGGGCCGCGCGCCCTGGGCAATCGCAGCATCCTGGCCGACCCGCGCAGCCCGGCCATGACCCATATCGTGAACGCCCGCATCAAGCATCGCGAACTGTTCCGGCCGTTCGCCCCGGTGGTCCTCTACGAGCAGGCGCGGCAATGGTTTGACCTGGGCGAGGCCGGCGACGACGAAAGCCCGTTCATGCTGCGCGTGTTTCCCGTCAGGGAAGCGCTGCGGGACCAGCTCGGCGCCATCACGCACGTCGACGGCACCGCGCGCGTGCAGACGCTGCGCCGCGAACACAATCCGTGGCTATACGAGATCATCGAGGCGTTCGGCGCGCTCACCGGCGTGCCGGTGCTGCTGAACACGTCGTTCAACCTGGCGGGCAAGCCCATCGTGGAGACCGCCGCCGACGCGATCGAATGCTATCAGTCCTGCGGCATGGACGGCCTGCTGCTCGGGCAGCGGCTGACGCTCAAGCCGCAAGCCACGGCCCACCCGGATCCGCAGGCGTCCGAGGAATTCGACGAGCTGCAGCGGCTGGTGTCGCATCTGAGAGCCGCATGATGGCGGGCCATTTGGGGCTGCCCTGCGGCGTCTATTGCATCAGCCTGCCGCGCAGTGGCGCGCGCCGCCGGCATATGGAAAGGCAATTCGGCCGCCTGGGCTGGCCGGCGACCTTCGTCGACGCGGTGGAAGGCGCGGATCTCGACCTCGACGCCATGCGAGGCGCCGGCGAGCTGCATCCGCAGAACGAAGGGCTGTCCGGCCCCATGTCGCACGCGGAAGTGGGCTGCGCGCTATCCCATGCCCACGTCTGGCGCATGCTGTGCCAGTCAGACCGGCGCTATGGACTCGTGTGCGAAGACGACCTCGTGCTGCCGCCTTCGCTGGATCTGTGGACACTGCTGCGCGGGCTTCCTGGCGACGGCGACCTGGTCTACCTGCATTATCTCAACGACGAGACGCTGACCTCGATCCGGCCCGCCTTCGATCCCGAGCGGGACACGCCCGTTCGCCGGGCCGGCGCCCTGTCGGTCTACGAGGCCTGGTCCTGCGGCGGCGCCAGCTGCTATCTGGTGACCCAGCGCGGCGCCCGCAAGCTGCTGGAGCATCTGCGCGGCATGCGCTATCCCAGCGACGGCTTGCTGGCCAGGCTGACCGCCAGCGGCCAGCTGCGCGCCTACGCGCTCTGGCCACGGCCGGTAGCCATCCACCCCTTCGAGTCAACCATCCGATGACGACCCTGGACGCCCCGGTGGCCCACGCGGGCAGCGATGCGCTGTCGCCACAATTGCGCGCGCTCGCCGCCCGCCTGGTGGGCGCCGCGCCCACCGACATGACCGACGTGGTCCGCTCCCTGCGCGCGCAGGCGCCGGTGCCCGCCGCGCGGGCCTTCCGCTGCCGGCTGGAACCGCAACTGTGGCGTGATATCGGCGCCCTGGCGCGCGGACAGGCCCGCGCCACGGCGCTGGCCCTGGTCGACCTCGCCAGGGCCATGCTGGCGCTGGACCCGCACGCCCGAGAACGCACGCGTACCTACAGCCGGCGCTGGCGCATCCAATCCTCGGAAGACCTGCGCGCCATGCTCGCGCGCATCGACAGCGTGGCGGAAGCGGCGATCTACCTGGCCAGCTTCAAGCCCCGCGGGCTGATCGTCACACTGCCGTTCGGACTGGCGGCGGAGATCCTGCTGCGAGCGCACGGCGAACGGCCGCGCGACGATGGCGCCCTGCTCGACTGGCTGGAGAACGGATCATGAATGACATGCGCTTCAATCCCTTTGCCAAGGATTTCTCGGCCGCGCCCTATGCCCACTACCGGGAATTGCGCGAGCAGGATCCCGTGCACAGAAGCGCCATGGGCATCTGGGTGCTGACCCGCTATGCGGAAGTCAGCCAGGTCTTGCGCGATCCCTCATACAGCTCGGAAGTCTCGCGCTGGCCCGGTTTTGCCCAGCGCTACCGCTCGCGCCCCGGCGTGGCGTGGCTGCTCACGCACTCCGTGCTGAACCGCGACGAGCCGGATCACAAGCCGCTGCGGCGGGCCATCATCCAGGCGTTCAGCCCGGCCAGCGAAGGACGCCTGGCGCTGATGATCGATGACATCCTGGACCAGCGGCTGAACGCGCTGGACGGCGGCCGGGATTTCGATGCCGTCGGCGACTTCGCGCTGCCGGTGCCCGTCAGCACGGTCTGCCGAGTGTTCGATGTCGCCGCCGCCGACCAGGCCCGGGTCAAGGCCTGGTCCAACCAGGTGGCTTCCTTGATCGAACCGCTGCCCGCGGCGCCGGTGCTCGGTGATGCCGCGGCCGGCATCGCCGCGTTCAAGGATTATCTGCGCGAGAAAATGGAATGCCCCGAGGATGCCGGACTGGCGGGCGATCTGATGCGCTCCATGCAGGAGCATCCCGTCGGGCTCGAGGACGCGCTGGCCAATCTGGTGTTGATGTTCCCCGCCGGACATGAGACCACCGTCAATCTCATCGGCAACGGCCTGCTGTTGCTGCTGCGCCATCCCGAGCAGCGACGCCTGCTGCGGGAGCAGCCCGATCTCTGGCCCAAGGCCATCGAGGAAATGCTGCGCGTCGAATCGCCCCAACAGATCGCCTGGCGGGTGGCGACGCAGGACCACGAACTGGCGGGCAAGCGGATTGCCGCCGGCGACCAGCTCATGCTGGTGCTGGGCGCGGCCAACCGGGATCCCGAGGTCTTCGAGGATCCCGAGCGCTTCGACATCACCCGGACGAACAACAGGCACGTGGCCTTCGGCCTGGGACGCCATGCCTGCCTGGGCGGCTGGTTTGCCCGCATGCAGGGCCAGCGCGCGCTGCAGGCCATCGTCGCGCGCTTTCCCCGCCTGTCCCTGGCGGGCGCGCCGCTCTGGCATCCCACGGTCAGCTTCCACGGTCTGCGGCATCTGCCGGTGACGCAGGCTCCCGCCTTCCCCAACGGAGGACAGCAATGAAGCGCTTGCGCGTGCTCATCATGACCGGCTTCGAAACCCTGACGGGCTTCATGCTGCCCATGGAACACCGCTCCATCGTCTGGGGGCTGGACGAGCAGAATATCGAATGGCACCTGTACAACCCCTGGAACCCGCTGCCCCGGCTCGACCGCTATGACGCGATGTACGTCTCGGTCTACCGCTACTACAACCGCAACTATGTCTACTACGGCGCGCGCCGGGAAGCGGAACTGCTGGCCCGCGGCTTTCCCGTCATAGGCACTGTCGAGAACGCGCACAGCCTGCATTCCTTCTACCTGAGCCGCTGGGCCGATGCCGGCATCGAATGCGCGAAGTACCAGCATTTCTCAGCCTTCGAGGACATCACCGACCTGAAGTATCCGCTGGTGCTGCGGCGCGACGGCATGCATCGAGGGTCGGGCATGTATCTGGCGCGCACGCCCGAGGACGCGCAGCGCACCATCGAGACCCAGCGCCGGCTCGCCCTGCAGACCTATCCGGACGCGAAGGGCATGCTGCCCCTGAATCTCGCCATCGAGTTCGTCGAGACCGAGCGCTCCGGGCTCTACTTCCACAAATTCCGCAGCTATGTCGTGGACGATGAGGTGATTCCCGCTCACTTCATGCGCTCGATATCCGCCTTCGTCAACTACAAGGATGCGGCCCTGTGGGCGCAGACCTGCTCGATGGACGAGGTGTTCCGCCTGGAGGGCGAGCCGCATCCGGAACGCGTGTTGGCGGCGGCCCGGGCGGTGGGCCTGGACATCATCGCGCTGGACTACAGCCGGCTGCCCGACGGGCGCTATGTCTTCTGGGAAGGCAATCGGGTGCGCGCGACCGCCGGCGACTCGCACGTGGCCTGGCTGGGCATCCGCGACACCGACATGCGCTACGGCACCTCAGTCGCCCGCCTCATCCGGCGCCGTTCCCGCCAAGCCGATGCGGCCAGGCCAGCCGTGCCGTTCGTACAACCGGCCGCCGCCAGCTTCCTGCGCTGATGGACACGCCGCCGCCGGAGGCGCTGGCCTTGTTGCGTGAACTGCGCAGCGCCTTCATCCAGGGAGACTGGACGGCCTTGCGCGCCACGTTCGCGCATGCGCAGTTCAGCATCAAGGGCAGCGCGACCACGGTCGAATCGTTCCAGCGCTTCCTGCATGTCCGCCAGTTCATGCTGACGGATCTGGTGCTGGAACGCGTGCTGGACCTGCGGGCGCGGGACGACGCACTGGTCCTGACCGGCCGCTACGCCCTGATCGGGCAACGCGGAAAGCAAGCCAGCCGCGACGGCATCATTTGCGACGCCACCCTGTCGCTGGCCCGCAGCGGCGCCCTATGGCTGGTGACCAGCCTGCATGCGGTCTGTCCGCCCGAGCACGCCCTTTGGCACAACCGGCCGAATGCCGAAGCCCCCATCGACTACGCCGACGCGTCGGCCAGCGATGGCGATGCCCTGGCCTCCCAGGGCATCGTGGCCGGCTGCCCGTGGCGCTGGCGGGCGGACGCATGATGCTCGGCCCGCCCCGCGCCCACCGGCCAGCAGCGCTCAAGCCGCACGCGGTAATGCCCCGGGCAGCACCAGGTCATCCACGCGATAGGTATGGAACTCGCTGCTGGACACCGCGTCGAGCCGCCGGAATTTCTCCAGGAATACCGGATCGGAAAAGAACTCGTCCACCTTGTTCTCGCCGGAAATGGCCTCGATGTTGACCACCGTCTTGCCGTCGGTGCTCTTGGACAGATTGCTCCACAGGAAGCCCTGCTTGGTGCGGGCGACGTAGTGCACCACGTCCTGGATGGCGCTAAATGCTTCTTCCTGCTTGCCGGGATGGGCATGGATGACGTTGACGATGAAGACGGTGGGCTGGGGGCCGGCAACGAAGGCGGCGGCGTGTGCGGATGCCATGATCGGATTCCTTAGGGTTGACGACGGCAGGCAGTGTGCGCTGTGTCACTCAAAGGAAAAAGCGGCCGGCGGGCGCAACATTGCGGACATGTGCGTCCGCAATCCGATTGCACAGCCCGTTGCCCGCCTCTATTCCTCCTTCCCGCAATGTAGGTCATTGCTCAATTGAATCCAGAGCGGGAGGCAACACGTGAAAGCGATCCAAAAAGCTGACGCAGCACTCGCCCTAATAATCGCGGAACATGCTCCGATCTGAGCACTCGAGATCGCGCACCGCGCGCCTCGATCAGTTGCCCAGCGTAATCACTGAGTACCCAGCCGCTGCCCCCTTCGTGGCCGCGACCCTTAATCTCAGGGAGTATTACCGCGAGGGCAACCCGCTTTTCAATGCCAGGCGATCAACGCTCTGCTGCAGGTGAAATCGAGGCAAGCCAAAAATATTAGCACAACAGATTTACACATATACCCAAAAATTCAGAGCAGCTTATTTAATAAAATTATTAAATTAATACCCACCCCAAACAGATTTGCCGTGCTAGCATTTTTCCCGAACAACCGTGACCATCGTCAATACTTTGCTTGGGAGGTCAAATGCTTGGACTAGGCGATTTATTCAAGAAAGCGGTGAAAGTTATCAAAAATACCGCAAAAGATATAGCTGCCATCCCTGAAAAAGTTGCAAACCTGACAAAGGATCCAATAGAAGTCTCGCTTCAAGTGGAAATTGAAAATCACTGGGGAGCACCGCTTAAAGACCTGTCCCTGTCACACTCATCTGCCCGCAAGTTTGTTGATCGAATCACCTTGCCAGAATTGGCTCAAGGGGCAAGGACAGCAGCATTTAAAGCCAGATTCATGATCTATGGCACTAGCCATGCCCTCGATTACTGGATACTTAAGTTCAATTTCGATGAGAAAATCTGGACGTGCAAGGTCAATTTTTCCGCTGACTTATCCGCCCTGGACTATGAGCATGGAGGGGCCGTCATTTGCCGCATAGAAAAAGACGACGGAAGCCCGCAGATGAAAATCATCCCTCCAAGCAGTTCCTACAGTACCGTCTCATTGCATGAATATCGCTTACCAGAAAGGAACGCCCGTCCTGTCTATGCGATCGCCCACAAGTGCAACGACCAATACGACGTAGTCCAAGCAATCCATCGTGGATTCAATGCAATTGAGTGTGATCTGAAATACGACAAGAAGAGCGAGATCATGTATGTGAACCACGACAATGCGTCGGGCATGAGCCTCGAGAAATGGTTGGATGACACCAAAGAAGTCATGGATTCTCATCCGACGGACTTCGCTCTTATATTTTTTGATTGCAAGTTCGTCGCCGACTTGGGAGGCGATAAAAGTAAGAAAGTTCTCGCACAGACCCGAGAAATCGTCAGAGGCAAGCTCGCGCGCGGTGCCTCTCCGATAAACTACATCTTTTCAGTATCGGACTACAAGAACAGATCTGCGTTTGACGATATTTTTGCGGACCTCCGCGGCAACGAAGGCATCGCTATCGACGAAAGCAGTGAGCCGGACGACGTGGAGGCATTTTTCAAAGAGAAAAAATGCAGAAATGCCTGGTACGGGAACGGCATCTTCGTGGCAGGCGTTAAATCTGTCGCACCGTCGATCAAGCGCGGAGCGGAATTGCGTGATAAGAACGGCCTTATAAAAGGAGTCTATGTTTGGACATTAAACAAGGAATCCTCCATAAGAGAGTATTTTATCGACTATAAAGTAAATGGCGTCTTTGCGAACCCTGTAGGATTATTCAACGGCTCTGGAAGAGAATTGCATGTCATCTACGGAGAGCGGTCTCTGAGGTTCGCGCGCAGAGAAGACAATCCATTCATCTCCCACAAGTAACAAGACAAATCGAGCAGAAAAATGATGACCTTGAGAAGTAGCCCATCATTCTGTGGGTCAACTGAAGGACCGCTCAAGGTCATTTTTTGAAGAATCGTGAGGCGACCGAGTCTGATCGAGGTCGCGACGGACCCGCTCAAGGCTACATAAGGCCATCGCGCTGGCTGCTATGCCTTCGTCAAGTTTGCAACGCGGCCGATCACAGTCCCGCGTTATCCCTCACCGCAGCCTTGACCGCCGGCCTGGCCTCGATGGCTTCCAACCAGCGGCCCACATGCTCGAACGGCGCGATATCCAGCTGCAATTCCTCGCTCGTGCGCAGCCACGAAAAGGCGGCGATGTCCGCGATCGAGTAGTCCTGCGTGGCCAGATGGCGCGATTCGGCCAGCCGCCGGTCCACCACGCCCAGCAGGCGCAGCGACTCCTTGCGGTAGCGCTCGATCGCCTCCTCGTTGCCGCTTTTGGACCCATGCAGGAACCACCACAGCTGCCCCAGCATGGGACCGATGCCGCCGATCTGGAAATGCAGCCATTGCTGCACCGCCAGCTGTCCGGCCAACGTGTCCGGCTGCAGATGGCCGGTCTTGTTGCTCAGGTACGAAAGAATCGCGCCCGATTCGAACACCGTCAGCCCGGCCTCGTGGTCGACGATGGCGGGAATCTTGCCGTTCGGGTTGATCTTCAGGTATTCGGGCCGCTTTTGCTCGCCCGCGCCCAGGTCCACGGGATGACGCCGGTGTGCCAGGCCCGCCTCATGCAGGTAGATGCCGACCTTCAGGCCGTTGGGCGTGTCGGCGGTGTAGAACGTGATGGGATTTCGGTTTTCGGCTGCCATGGAGCGCTCCGGTTTGATTGCGTTGAATACTTGCCGCTACAATAATTGTAAATGCAATTCTAATCAAAGCACGCGCCGCCGCGTGCCTCCGCCGAGCAAACACTCATGTCCATCCGCACGCACAATGGGCCGCGACCTTCGGCCAGTACCCGCGCCGCCGCACAGGCCTGCCTGTCGCGCATGGCCGCCCGCCGTTCCGGCGCGGCGCATCAAGCACGGGAGTCGCCGGCCGCGATGGCTCGGGGACTGGCGCGCACGCTGCTCGCGGATGCCCGGGATGCCAGCCACCTGTCGCTGATCAAGGGCCCGGGCGCGGACGATGTGCCCGACGCCGGCCTTGCGGCGGCCTGGCCGCTGCGCTTCGGCGGCCAGGCCCCTGACCATGAAATACCACTGCTGTATTTTTTGCGCGCCAGCGCCGCCAGCGCGCTGCGCGCGGCCTGCTGGGAAACGCAGGATCGCGGCATCATCCTGAACCTGGCGGAAACCACGCCGTCGCGCTGGACCAAGGGCGTGATGCCCGATGTGCCGGTCTGGCTCAATGCCTACCTGCCCTGCACGCCGTATGACCCGGCATCGGCCGGCGAGGCCCGCGCGATCCTGCGCGGCGCGCTGCAAGCCCTGTATGTGGACGGAGACGCCGGCTGCTGCTATCTGACGCTGCACGGCGATGATGCCGGCGCGGATCCGTTCAGCGAGCCGGACGCGCAAGCCGCGTGGCGCGGCATGTACCGGATCGGCCCGGCGTCGGCCGACGCGCGGATCCGGCTGTGCGGCGCGGGCAAGGCCTTGTCGCGCGTGATCCAGGCGGCCGAGTGGCTGCGCCGGGACTGGGGCATGGACAGCGAGATCTGGAGCTGCCCCAGCTATACGCGCCTGGCGCGCGACGCCGGCGCGACGGACCGCTGGAACGGGCTCAATCCCCTGATGACGCCCCGGACCTCGCATCTGGACGCCTGCCTGAACGGCGATGCGCGTCCCGTGCTGGCGGTCACGGACTACCACCAGCCCATCGCCGGCCAGATCGGCGCCCACGTGCGGGCGCCGTTCGTGGCGGTGGGCGCCGACTCGCAGGCCCGCGAGCATGCCAGGCCCGCCGACGCCCAGTGGCTCGTCGCCATGGCGCTGCGGATGCTGGGCTGATCCGGTCGCACGGCGGGCAAGGCGGTCCGCTTGCGCACCGCCTGCCCTGGCCCCGCTCAGTCGATCGACGCGCCGGCGGCCTTCACCACCTTGCCCAGCCGCTCGTATTCCTCGGCGCCGAAGTCCTTCAGGCCGGCCCGCGTGGTCGGCGACGGAATGGCGCCGCGCGATTCCAGCGTCTTGCGCACCTCGGGCTTCTGCAGCACCTGGTTGAGGGCGGCGTTGAGCTTGTCCAGCACGGCGGCCGGCGTGCCCTTGGGCGCGTACAGGCCGTCCCAGGCGTAGAACTCGTAGCCCTTCACGCCCGCCTCGCTGACGGTGGGAATGTCCGGGTTGGACGCTACCCGTTCCGGCGTGGTCACGCCCAGCGCGCGCAGCTTGCCCGCGGCGATCTGGCCCGAGACGTTGGGCATCACGTCGATCATGAACGAGATGCGGCCGCCCAGCAGGTCGGTCATGGCCGCGCCGCCGCCCTTGTACGGGATGTGCATGACCTTGATGCCGGCCATCTGGTTGAGCAGTTCACAGGCCAGGTGCGACGAGGTGCCGTTGCCGGCCGAGCCGCAGGTCAGCTCGCCCGGGTGCGACTTGGCGAAGGCGACCAGCTGGCCCAGCGTCTTGAAGCGCTCGTCGGCGCTGTTCACGACCAGGGCCGCGGCGATGACGGTGAAGCGCGACACCGGCTCGAAGTCGCCCGGGGCATAGCCGGGGTTCTTGTACAGCCAGTGGTTGGTGGCCTGGGTGCCGTTGGTGCCGTAGGCCAGCGTGTAGCCGTCGGGATTGGCGCGCGAGGCGATGGACGTGCCGATATTGCCGCCGGCGCCCGGCCGGTTTTCCACGATGATGGTCTGGCCCAGCTCGCGTCCCAGCGGTTCGGCCATCAGCCGCGCCAGCGTGTCGCCGCCGCCGCCGGCCGCGAAAGGCACCACCAGGGTGATGGCATGGGTGGGCCAGGCCGGTTCGGCCTGGGCCGTACAGAACGCCAGCGACGCGCAGGCGGCGGCGACCGTTCCGATCAAGGTCTTGCAGGGTTTCAAGTTTGTCTCCTGTTCAATGGTAGCGCGCGCCCTGTGTAGTGGATATGTGGCGCGCGGGTTGCTGCGGGTATTCCTGAAACCGGGTTTCCTCAGACGAAGCGGCAGCTGACGGCCCCCAGCGCGCCGTAGTCGACGTGGAAGGTGTCGCCGCGCTCGGCGTAGACCGGCCGCGTGAAGGAGCCGCTCAGGATGATCTGCCCGGCCTCCAGCGCCACATCGTGTTCGGCCAGCTTGTTGGCCAGCCAGACCACGCCGTTGGCCGGATGGTTCAGCACGCCGGCCGCCAGGCCGGTCTCTTCGATCACGGCGTTGCGCGACATCATGGCGCCGACCCAGCGCAGGTCGGTGTCGCCGACCCGGACCGGGCGGCCGCCCATGACCACGCCGGCGTTGGCCGCGTTGTCGGCGATGGTGTCGAAGACCTTGCGCGGGCGCTTGGTGTCGGGATCGATCTGGTGCGAACGCGCGTCGATGATCTCCAGCGCGGGAATCACGTAGCGCACGGCGTCCAGCACGTCGAACAGCGTCACGTCCGGCCCTTGCAGGCGGCGCTCCAGGATGAAGGCCAGCTCCACCTCGACGCGCGGCACGATGTAACGGTCGCGCGGGATCTCGGCGCCGTCGCCGTACAGCATGTCGTCCAGCAGCGCGCCGTAGTCCGGCTCGTCGATCTGCGACGACAGCTGCATGGCGCGCGAGGTCAGGCCGATCTTGTGGCCGACCAGCCGCCGGCCCGCCGCGATCTTGGAGGCCACCCATTCACGCTGGATGGCGTAGGCGTCGGCGATGGTGATGTCGGGATGGTCCAGCGACAGCTGGCGCACCTGGCTGCGGCCGCGCTCGGCCTGGTCCAGGCGCTGCGCCAGCGCCTTGATGGTGGCGGAATCCATGGAAGGTTCTCCGGGATGATTGGGATTCGGTGGCTGTGATTCAGTGGCTGAGACTCGACATCCGGCGCTCATTCCGGCGGCAGATGGCGGCGGCTGCGCTTGTCCTGCAACCGCCAGCCCTGCGCGGTGGCCACCAGCGTGTCCTGGCATTCGCGGATCGCGACCAGCCGGGGCGCCCCGCCCTGCTCCGTGGGCCGGCTCTCGTAGGCGGTCAGGAAATAGGCGACCGTGGCCCGCGATCCGTCCTGCGTGGCCAGCCGCAGATTGGTCACGACATGGCAGGTGGCGCGATCCGGCGCGCGGCCGTTGAGCGCGTCCAGGATCTGTTCGCGGCCGGACAGCAGCCGTCCTTGCCGTTCCCAGCAGCCGTCTTCGGTCATCAGCGCGGCGGCGGCTTCGTGCCGGCGCGTGTCCAGCGCATGGAAAAACGCCAGCACGGTTTCTTCGCAGGCGGCCTTGGTAAGCAGGTGTTCAAGTTCCATTGCATGCTCCTTGCCAGGTTCCGGGGTCGCCATCATCCGATCTGGGCGCTGGCCAGCGGCGCATCCGACCGGCGCAGCAGCGCCGGATCCAGCATCGCGCCCTGCGCGATCCATTTGCGCAGCTGGCGCAGTTCGCGCGCCGCGTTCACCGTCACGCCCGCCACGGCGCGGCCTTCCGCATCCAGCGCCACCGACAGCAGCGCGCGGGCATCGGCTTGCGGCCGCAGCACCTCGCTGGCCGCCAGCGCCGGAAAGCCGACGATCTGCACCATGGCGTCGTATTGCTCCGACCAGACCGCGCCGGTCGGCCGATACGCTTCGCCCAGGCCCAGCGCCGACAGCGCCGCCGCCGTGCCCTGGTCCTGCGCGTTCTGCCAGGACTCCAGCCGCAGGCGGCCGCCGCCGGGCTGCGCGGACACGGCCACATCGCCGGCCGCGTACACGTCCGGCACCGAAGTGCGGCAACGCTCGTCCACCAGCACGCCGCGATCGCAGGCAATGCCGGCGTCGCGCGCCAGCGCATCGTTGGGCGTGAGGCCCACGCCCAGCACGATCGCGTCGGCGACGATCGAGGAGCCGTCCGCCAGTTCCGCCACGGGCCGGCCGTCGGCCGATCCGCCCACGGCGCGCAGGCCGGCGTTCAGCCGCAGCGCCACGCCGTTGGCCGCGTGCAGCGCCGCCAGATGCGCAGACACGCCCGGCTGCACGCTGCGCGCGCACAGCCGCGCCTCGCGCTCCAGCACCGTGACCTTGCTGCCGGACTGGCGCGCCGTGGCGGCAACCTCCAGCCCGATCCAGCCGCCGCCCACGATCAGCACATGCCGGTTGGGGCCCAGCCGGGCGCGCAGCCGTTCGGCGTCGGCCCGCGTGCGCAGCACGTGCACGCCGTCATGGTCCACGCCCGGCAGCGCCGGCACCGTGGGCCGGCCGCCGGTGCAGAGAATCAGCTTGTCGTAGGCCAGCGCCTGGCCGGCGGACGTGTCCACCCGCTTGTCCGCGACGCGCAGCCGCAGCGCCGAGACGCCGGGCTCGAATTCGATGCCCATCGACTCCAGCTTGGGCGCGGCGAACAGCTCGGTGCTTTCCGCCAGGGCCTGGCCGGACAGCACCGCCTTGCTCAGCGGCGGCCGTTCGTAGGGCGCGTGCGGCTCGTCGCCCAGCAGCACGATGCGGCCGTCGTAGCCGCGGTCGCGCAGCGTGGTGGCGGCCCAGCCGCCCGCCTGGCCGGCGCCGACGATGACGATCGCGCCGGCGTTCACGCGGCTTCCGCCTTCAGGTAGATGACGTCGCCGTCCACCTTCACCTCGTAGCGGCGCAGGTCGGTCGTGACGGGCGGGCATTTCGGCTTGCCGCTGCGAATGTCGAACACGCCCTGGTGCAGCGGGCATTCGATGGTGCCGTCCTCCAGGTAGCCGTCGGCCAGGCTGGCGTTGCCGTGCGGGCAGCGGTCCTGCGTGGCGCAGATCTCGCCTTGCAAGTCGTACAGACAGACGCCCTCGCCGTCCAGCACGACGCGCAGGGTATTGGTGTCGGGCGAGATATCGCCCACTTGGGCCACGCGTTTCCAGGTTTCCATGCTCACAGCCCCATCGCCTTGCGGTAGTAGTCGTAGAACGAGCGGATCAGCACCTCGGTCACCATGTAGTCGGCCGGCTCGGTGTCGCGGCCGCCCATTTCGACGATGCCGCGCGCTTCCGGGTAGCCGGTGACGCCGATCTGCACCTGGTTCAGCATCTCGCTGTCGTCCATGGACACGAAGCCGGCCGGACCCAGCAGGTTGGCGTGCTTCAGGCGCAGGCGCGTCATTTCCTCGTCGTCGTCCTCGTAGCCGTAGTAGGTGAACACCAGCTCGTGCTCGGTGGGGCTGCGCGGGATGACGTGGCGGGTCTTGAGCGAATTGGCCTGGATGCCGAACTGCGCCGCCGGGAACACCCAGGCGCCGCCGACGCGGCCGCGATTGAACTCGGCGCGCGGCGTGACCGTCTCCAGGTCCAGCAGCTCCAGGTCCTCGCGGAAGCGGCTCATCTCGGTGGTGGCCTCGGTCTTCTTCTTGCCTTCGTTGTGCGACACCATCACGCTGTGCGCGCCGCCGCCGGTCGGAATGCACTCGGACTTGGAATCAGCGCGCCACAGGCCGAAGGTGATGTAGAAGGTGTGCAGCAGGGTCGCGTGGTACGGATCCTTCAGATTCTCCAGGTACATCTTCCAGTTGCTGGGGATCAGCTGGCGGCTGTAGCCCAGCAGCTTGAGCGGCTTGCCCGGCAGCATGTGGTCGATCTCGGCCAGCACTTCCGGACCGCAGTAGTCCTCAAAGCCGGGCCCGTCCTCGGCGAAGGTGGCCCAGACCGAGCCGCCGCGATTGACGCTGCGCAGCTTGCGGATGCCGTTCTGCTTGGGATCGAAGTCGCGCGGCATGCCGCCCTTGCCCAGCGCGCCGCGCCGGAACGGCACGCCCTGCAGATTGCCTTCCAGGTCATAGTTCCATTGGTGGTACGGGCAGGTGAAGTCGGCCACCTTGCCGGTGTTCTGCCAGCAGATCTGCGCGCCGCGATGGGCGCAGCGGTTCTCCAGCACGTGGATATCGCCGTTTTCACCGCGCACCATGATGACGGGACGGTTGCCGATCCAGTTGCGCTTGAAGCAGCCGGTCTCGGGCACTTCGCATTCCAGGCCCACGTAGTTCCAGGTCTTGCCGCCGAAGAACACGTCCATCTCCTTCTGGAAAATGGCCGGATCGGTGTAGACCCAGTTGGGAATGCGCGTATAGCCCTCCTTGGGCCAGCGGCGCTCGATATGGACGGGGGCCGCGGCGGGCGCTTCTTGCCGCGTGGCGGCGTCGGGACAGGTCATGACGGATTTCCTTGCGGCGGATTCAGATGGGGACGATGAGCGAGGTGCGCACGCGGTAGTTGTCGTAGACGCAGTCGCGGCGGCTGAACGCCAGCCCCTGCGGCGTCACGCGCAGCTCGTCCAGGTAGCGGCCGACCATGTTCAGCGTGGGCTCGCGGTCGGACAGCGACTCCATCACCGCGAAATTGGCCTGCGCGACGATGCGGTCTCCATCGACCTCGGTCACGCGCACGCCGCTGATGAAGTGGCGCAGCGCGCGCGGCTCGAACATGGTGGTCTCGCGCAGCGCGGTGACGCGGTCGCGCACCATGTTCTTGTTCATGCAATAGATCAGCCCCAGCGGCAGGCCGGCGTCGTGGTTCTCGCGCGAGAGCACGCGGTAATGGCAGTCCTCGGTGAAGAAGTCGGGCCATTGCTCCAGCCGGTCCTCGTCCAGGCAGTGGGCGTAGTCTTCATAGAAATCCCGCAGGCGCGCGCGCAGCGCCGGGGCGTCGGAAAGCTCGGTCAGGGTCATGTCGGATCCAGGGTTCATGTCGGTGTCGGCGCGGCGGCGCTCAGGACGCGGCGGCCAGCTGCGCGCGGTTGCTCTCGAAGCCGCTCTGGCTGCCCAGCGCCAGGATGGGCTCCTGCATGCGCTCCTGCCAGATCAGCGATTCCATGGCGATCTGCAGCGGATGGTCCTGCACGGTCAGCGCGGACGTGGTCTCGGTGCCGGAATGGTGCGAGTGCATGGCCCAGCCCGGCGCCGACAGGATCAGGTCGCCGGCCTTCCAGTCCAGCCGTTCGCCGCTGACCTTGCTGTAGCCGTTGCCGCGCAGGTAGTAGTTGATGGCCGACGAGCTGTGGCGATGCGGCACGTGATGGTTGTCCGGCGGCGAGGACGAGATGGTGGCGAAGAAGCTGTGCGTGGTGCCGATGCGCCGCTCAGTGGCCGGGTTGTAGAGCACGAACAGGCGGCGGCCGTTGTAGCCGCGCGCGATGTCCTCCACCGTCGGCAGGTGACGCGAGACCTCGGCCCAGGGCCAGTGCAGCGCCTTGGATTCCAGCACGTCGATATCGATCAGCCACTCATAGCCCATCAGCCAGGCGCCTTCCGGCGTGATCTGCTCGCGCAGCGCCAGGTCGCGCGAGCGCGCGGCGCCCGGGGCGCGGGCCGGCACCGGCTTGGTGTTGGCGTCGGCCGGCGGCACGTCGCCCTCGAATTCCTCGACGTAATGGATCTCCAGCTTTTCCAGCAGCGGCGCGTTGGAGTACGACAGGCGCACCCACGGTTCCTTGCCTTCGTTGCGATAGGAATGCACCTGCATGGCGGGCGTGTTCCAGACGTCCCACCGGCCGGCGCGGATATCGCGGCCCGCCACGGTGGCCACGCCCTCGCCGCTGATACAGATCTCCAGCATGTTGGAGTTCTTGCGCAGGTTCCAGGTGCGCTCGCCCGGGTTGACCACGTTGATGGTCACGTCGGTTCCCGGCGCCAGGCCCAGGCCGGGCGCGCGCGCGTTCGGATGCACGATGAGGGAGGCGCGGCGGCCGTTGTCCGGCTTGGGCGCGTCGATCAGGCGGGCGATTTCCAGGTCGATCGCTTCCTTGGGAACCACGATGGACGGCCACTTGTCCTGTTCGCGGGGTGCGGCCCCGCTGACGTCGATGAACATGCTTGTCTCCTGTTGCCGCCGGCGCTCGCGCCGGCTGTCTCATTGATTGTTGGTGTCAGCCCTGCGCCAGCAGCAGGTTCTCGCGGGTCTGCGGCGGCAGCGCCACGCCCAGGCCGCGCGCCAGCGCCTGCTCGTACACCACCGTGGCCATCGCCAGGTCGGACAGGCCCATGCCCATGCCCTTGAACAGCGTCAGCCGCGCATCCGGGGCGCGCGTTTCACCGGCCGCCAGCACGTCGCTCAGCCGCGACACGCCCGGCCAGGACGATGCGTCGACGCCGTAGCGCTCGCGCAGCTCGCGCGAACCGCGCCTGGCGTTCTCCAGGTCGTCGACCACCACCCGGTCGGCGCGTTCGAACACGTCCTGCGCGAACTCGGCCTTGGCCGGCAGGATCGCGCCCACCGCGTTCAGGTGGCGGCAGTCGGCCAGCTGGGCCGCGTCCACGAAAGGTTCGACGGCGCGCGTGATCAGGGTCACGATCTCGGCATCGGCCAGCGCGTGCGCCAGCGTGGGGGATTCCTCGATCTCGAAGGCGTATCGGGCCGAGGCCGCCGCGACGAAGGCGCGGCGCTTTTCCGCCGTGGGGCTGTACACGCGCACCCGCCGCAGTTCGCGCACTTCGGCCAGCGCCGCCAGCTGCGTCACGGCCTGCGGTCCGGTGCCGATCAGCGCGGCGCGGCTGGCGTCTTGCGGCGCCAGGGCGCGCGTGGCCACGCCGCTGATCGCGGCGGTGCGCAGCATGCCCAGCGCGCGCGCCTCGATCACCGCGCGCAGGAATCCGGTGCGGGCGTCGAACAGGCTGAACACCGAGCCGCCGCCGGCCTTGGTATGGACCCAGGTCTTGAAGCCGGCGTAGCCGCCCTCGCCCGTCTGCACCGAACCCAGCGCGTGCATGGAACTGCCATCGCCCCAGGTCGCCAGCGCCTTGGGCAGGTTGCGGGCCTCGTCACGGCCCTGGGCCACCAGCATGCCGTGCAGCGCGTCGATGGCGCGGCGCATGTCCAGCACCGAGACCACGTCGCGTTCCGTCAGGTACAGCAGCGCATCAGCCATGCGCGTCTCCTTGTTCTTGATGTGCCGGGGCGGGCTCGTCCGCCACCCGGTTGACCAGCGTGCCCACGCCGGGAATGTCCACTTCCAGCCTGTCGCCCACGGCCATGAAGCGCGGCGGCTTGCGGCTGGAGCCCACGCCCTCCGGCGTGCCGGTGGCGATCACGTCGCCCGGCGACAAGGGGGTGAAGGCGCTGATGTAGGCGATCAGCTCGGCGACGGGAAAGATCAGGTCCGAGACCTCGCCCTGTTGCAGGGTCTCGCCGTTCAGCCGCGTCATCACGCGCAGCCGCGCCGGGTCGCCGATCTCGTCGGCGGTGACCAGCCAGGGGCCCAGCGCGCCGCTGCGCTCGAAGTTCTTGCCGGGCGTGACCTGGGCGTTGTGCTTCTGGAAGTCACGCAACGAGTTCTCGGCCATGCAGGTGTAGCCAGCCACATGAGACAACGCGTCGCGCGCCGCGATGTGGCGCCCTGCCCGGCCGATGACCACGGCCAGCTCGCCTTCATAGTCGTAGCGGTCGGAGGCGCGCGGCTTCCACATGTCCTGGCCGTGGCCGACGAAGCTGTCGGCATAGCGGATGAACAGCGAGGGATGCGCCGGCAGCTCGCGGCCGGCCTCCAGCACGTGGCGTCCGTAGTTCAGGCCCACGCACAGGATCTTGCGCGGGTTGGGCACGGGCGGCAGCCATTGCAGGCCCGCCAAGGGCGTACAGGGCATGCCGGCGCGACCGGCCTCCTGGGCGATGCGCCCGACGCCGTCTTCCAGCGCGGTCCGCATGTCGGGCCATACGCCGGACAGGTCCACGACCTCCTCGCCGCGCACCACGCCCCAGGCCTGGCGGCCGCCCTGCTCGAAGCTCATCAGCTTCATCTTGTCTCCTGTCGGTTCGGACTGAAGGCATGCATCCGCACCCGGTTTTGCATGCAATCCGGGCGTTTTTTGATTCCCGTCCGTTGTTTTTATAAATTATTGCATGCAATTTTGAGAAATCGCAAGGGCAGATCAGATATTTATCGACCGATTGCATGCAATTTCGCGGGTACACTGGATTCTTCCCCGACCACCCCAGGACCTTGCCGCATGGCCGCACAGATCGACAAAGTCATTTCCGAACTCCGCGACATGGTGCTGTCCGGCGCCCTGCAGCCGGGCGAGCGCGTGGTGGAGCTGCAGTTCTCGGCGCGGCTGGGCGTGTCGCGCACGCCGCTGCGCATCGCGCTGACCGAGCTGGAAAAGGAAGGCCTGCTGGAACGGCTGCCGTCGCGCGGCTTTCGCGTGCGGGCCTTCACGGTGGACGAGATCGGCGACGCGGTGGACGTGCGCGGCGTGCTGGAAGGCATGGCCGCGCGGCTGCTGGCCGAGCGCGGCGCCCCGCCCGAGGTGCTGGCGCGGCTGGAGCAGGCGGTGGAAGAAGGCCGCCAGCTGCTGGCGCCGGCGCGGCTGGATCCCCACACCACGGTGGACGCGCGCGCCTGGGGCCAGATCAACCGGCGCTTTCACGAGATCCTGTGCGAAGCCGCCGGCAATCGCGCGCTGCTGTCGGCGCTGGAACACAACAACAAGACGCCGCTGGCCGGCCCGGCCGCGCTGACGCTGCCGTCCACGCCCTCATTGCTGGAAACGCCCTTCGTGCTGCGCGCGCAGGCCGATCACGAAGACCTGCTGCGCGCCATCACGCGGCGCGAGGCGGTGCGCGCCGAGAACCTGATGCGCGAGCACGCCTACCGCAGCCGCGAGAACAAGCGCGTGCTGCTGGAATCGTTTCGCGGCGCGCTGGCCGCGCGGCCGCTGCTGGCGGACGCCAGCGCTTGAGATGAGCGCACGCTTCGCGACCCGGCCGGGCTACGCGGATCGATAGCCCGACGGATTGCGGCGTTGCCAACGCCAGGCATCCTCGCACATGCGGTCGAGATCCAGGCGGGCCTCCCAGCCCAGCAAGGCCCGGGCCATTCCGGTCGCGGCATAGTAGACCGCCACGTCGCCGGAGCGCCGTTCCGTGAATTCATAGGGCACCTGCCGGCCGCTGGCGCGCTCGAACGCGGCGATGACCTCCAGCACGCTGTACCCGCGCCCCGTGCCCAGGTTGACGGTAAAGCCGCCGCCCTGCTTGCGCCCCAGCTCCGCCAGCGCCACGATATGGCCGCGCGCCAGATCAACCACATGGACGTAATCGCGCACGCCGGTGCCGTCCGGCGTCGGCCAATCGTGCCCGAACACACGCAGCAGCGGCAGGCGTCCCGATGCCACGCGGGCGACGAAGGGCATCAGGTTGTTGGGAATGCCCGATGGGTCTTCGCCGATCAGGCCGCTCTCGTGCGCGCCCACCGGGTTGAAGTACCGCAGCGTAGCAATCCGCCAGGCCGGGTCGGACGCGGCCAGATCCGCCAGGATGCGTTCGCCGGCAAGCTTGGTCTGCGCATAGGGGTTGGTTGCCGAAAGCGGCGCGGTCTCGTCCAGCGGCACCGTGGCCGGATCGCCATACACCGTCGCGGACGAACTGAACACCAAGGTCTTGACCTGCCGCGTCCGCATGACCTCAAGCAGATTCAGCAGGCTGATCAGATTGTTGCGATAGTAGGCCAGCGGCGTGCGGACGGAATCGCCCACGGCCTTGTGCGCCGCGAAATGGATGACGCCGTCTATGCGGTGCGCGTCGAACAGCTGCTCCAGCGTTTCAAGGGAACAGGCGTCGCCGCGCACGAAGGCCAACTCGCCGTCCGCGATGCGGCGTATGCGCGCGATCGCTTCCGGATGGCTGTTGATCAGGCTGTCCAACGCCACGACCCGGTAGCCTTGCGCCAGCAGTTCCACGCAGGTATGCGAACCGATGAAGCCAGCGCCGCCGGTGACAAGAATCGTCTCGGTCCCAACCATGAGTCTGCTCCATGAGTGGATGCCCCATGCAGGGCATCGCCCTTTCTTGGCCGGCAACCCGGTCAAGCCAGATGAAGCGATTATTGGCGCCGGACCAGGACGCCGCAAAGCCGCCAAAAGTAGCGGTTCCCGACCCACGCCCTAGGCCTGATGGACGATGCCTGGATCCTTCGCGCTAGGCCGTCCGGCTGACATGCGATGACGCCATCGGACGCCGGCAAGCCGCTACGTGCGCACCCTCAGACCGTCAGCGGCAGCGCCCCGCCCCTGCGCCGGTACTGCGACGGCGCGCACAGCATGGCGCGCTTGAACGCCGTGCTGAAGGCGCTTTCGGATTCATAGCCCAGCGAGAACGCGATGGCGGAAATGCTCTCGTCGCCGCTGCGCAGCCGTTCGGCCGCCGTGTGCATGCGCCAGCGCGTCAGGTAGTTCATCACCGTGGTTCCCGCCAGCGCCTTGAAGCGCTGCGCGAAGACCGTGCGCGACACGCCGGCGACGCGGGCCAGCGCCTCCAGCGTCCAGCCGCGTCCCGGTTCGGCGTGGATGGCGCCCAGCGCCGCGCCGATCCTGGGATCCGCCAGCGCCGACAGCCAGCCCGCCGGTGCGCCGCAAGACAGCGCGCCCAGGTGGATGCGCAGGATCTGCACCAGCATCAGATGGACCAGATGGGTCGATACCAGCGCGCCGCCGGGACCCGGACTACGCAACTCCGAGGCCAACTGCTCCAGCGCCCAGCGCAGCACGGCGGCCTGCGGCGAAGCGCCCGGCACTTTGATCAGGGGCGGCAAGGCGTCGAACAGCAGCGCCGCGTGATGGCTGTCGAAGTTCACCTTGCCGCTGACCAGGAACTGCTCGCCGCCGCCGTTGTGGACGGCGATGCCGTCGCGCACCACGGCTTCCAAGAGATGGGAGGGGTCGTCCGGCGCGAGCGCCAGGTCCGACGCCATCACGAAGCGGCATCCCCGGTTCACCAGGAAGCAGTCGCCCTCGTCGAAACGGATCGGCGCGTCCTGCCCCGCCACCCTGCCCCAGCACGATCCGCGCAGGGCGGCGGCGAACTTGATGCCGTCGTGCGCAGGAAAAGCGAACGACCACTCGCCCGCCACGTCGAAACCCGCGTAAAGCTGGCTTTGCGGTTTGAGCAGAGAAAGCACGTCTGACAAAGGATCCAAGACAGATTCCGTACGATCAACAAAGAAATAACGACTTTAAAGCATGGATCGTTCCCGATCCAGCCCTTAAGCTCTGGGCAATCCGGGGCGATTCGCCGGCCGCCCAGGCCGCCGGCCCGCCGCCCCGCCCTGTATACGGAGTTGATGGTCTAGATGCGCAATCCCTTTTCCTGTGCCGCCACCGGCGACTACGCCAGCTCGCCACAAGCCAGCGGCGGCCGCTTCCGCAACGCCACGCCCAAGCCCACCAAGGCGCCGGCGTCCAGCGCCCGCATCATGTGGGATTTCTTCTTCAACAAGCCCGCCAACACCACGCCGCCCGCGCCGGTGCCCGTGCACCCGCTGACGCGCGAGGCGCTGCGCCTGGCGCCGGACCGCAGCCTGTACCGGCTGGGCCATTCGACGGTGCTGCTGAGGCTGCGCGGCGGCTGGTGGCTGACCGATCCGGTGTTCAGCGAGCGCGCCTCGCCAGTGCAGTTCCTGGGTCCCAAGCGCTTCCATGCCCCGCCGATTTCCCTGGCCGAGCTGCCGCCGCTGCGCGGCGTGATCCTGTCGCACGACCACTACGACCATCTCGACCGTCGCGCCATCAAGGCGCTGGCGAGCAAGACCGAGGTCTTCCTGTCGCCGCTGGGTGTGGGCGACCGCCTGGCCGCCTGGGGCGTGCAGGCGGACCGGATCCGCCAGTTCGATTGGTGGCAAGACGTCGAAATCGACGGCCTGCGCCTGACGGCCACGCCGGCCCAGCATTTTTCCGGACGCAGCCTCGCCGACAGCAATCGCACGTTGTGGTCGTCCTGGGTGATCGAGGACGACGAGCTGCGCATCTTCTTCAGCGGCGACAGCGGCTATTTCGACGGCTTCGCCGAGATCGGCCGGCGCTTCGGCCCGTTCGACCTGACCCTGATGGAAACCGGCGCCTACGATCCGCAATGGCCCTACGTGCACATGCAGCCGACCGAAACCGTGCAGGCCCACCAGGACCTGCGCGGCCGCTGGCTGCTGCCGATCCACAACGGCACCTTCGACCTGGCCATGCACGCCTGGGACGACCCGTTCCAGCAGGTGGTGGCGCTGGCCGCGCCGCGCGGCATCCAGGTCACCACGCCGATGATGGGCGAACGCATCGACATCGCCGCGCCGCACGCGGGCCAGCGCTGGTGGCGGCAGCCGCATGCCGCGGGCGCCGGCCAGCAACCGCGCATGGGCGATTCGCGCGCCTAGCGCCCCCCTCTCCCCCGCGCGACCCGGACCGCCACGCCATGGCGGTCCGCCCGTTTTCAGGCCAGGAATTGCCGGTAAGCCGGGTTGTCGGTTTCCTCGGAATGGGCGTAGCCCAGCTGCGCCAGGAACGCGTCCAGCGCCGTCGCGTCCGCCGGCGGCGCCTGGATGCCGACCAGGGCCGAGCTGAAATCCACGCCCTGGTTGCGATAGTGGAACAGGCTGATGTTCCAGTTCGGCGCCATGGCCGACAGGAATTTCATCAGCGCGCCCGGACGCTCCGGGAACTCGAAACGGAACAGGCGTTCACCCGCCGCCAGCGGCGAGCGGCCGCCGACCATGTAGCGGATGTGCTGCTTGGACAACTCGTCGTGGCTCAGGTCGCGCACGTTGAAGCCCTCGTCCTGCAAGGACCGCGTGATGTCGGTGGCCTCGCCCCGGCGCGCGATCTGCACGCCGACAAAGATATGGGCGCGGCGCTCGTCGGCGATGCGGTAGTTGAACTCGGTGACGTTGCGTTGCCCGATCACGGTGCAGAAGCGGCGGAAGCTGCCGCGCTCTTCCGGCAGCGTGACGGCGAAAGCCGCCTCGCGCGCCTCGCCCACATCGGCGCGGTCGGCCACGAAGCGCATCCGGTCGAAGTTCATGTTGGCGCCCGAGGTAATGGCCACCAGCGACCGACCGCTCACCCCTTCCCGTTCGACATAGCGCTTCAAGCCCGCCAGCGCCAGCGCGCCGGCCGGCTCCAGCACGCTGCGCGTTTCCAGGAATACGTCCTTGATGGCGGCGCAGACCGCGTCGGTGTCCACCAGGATCACTTCGTCCAGGTACTCGCGGCACAGGCGGAAGGTTTCCTCGCCCACCAGCTTGACGGCGGTGCCGTCCGAGAACAAGCCGACCTCGGCCAGGTTCACGCGTTCGCCCGCCCGCAGCGACTGCGCCATGGCGCAGGAGTCCTCGGTCTGCACGCCGACCACGCGCACCGCCGGATTGACGGCCTTGACGTAGGTGGACACGCCCGCCGCCAGGCTGCCGCCGCCGATGGGCACGAACACCACGTCGGGCGCCGACGGCATCTGGCGCAGGATCTCCATGCCCACCGTGCCCTGGCCGGCAATCACATAGGGATCGTCGAAGGCAGGGATGAAGGTCAGCGCCTGCTGCCGGGCCAGCGTCTGCGCGTGGGCATAGGCGTCGCTGTAGGAATCGCCGGCCAGCACCACCTCCACCGTCGGCCCGCCATGGGCGCGCACCGCGTCCACCTTCACCTGCGGCGCGGTCTGCGGCACCACGATGGTGGCGCGCACGCCCAGCCGGGCGGCGGATATCGCCACGCCCTGGGCGTGGTTGCCGGCCGAGGCCGTGATCACGCCCCGGTCCAGCGCGGCCTGCGACGTGTTGCGCATCTTGTTGTAGGCGCCGCGCACCTTGAACGAGAACACCGGCTGGTTGTCCTCGCGCTTGAGGTACACCGAGTTGCCCAGCCGGGCCGACAGGCCGCGCGCCGGTTCCAGCTCGGTTTCGCGGGCGATGTCATAGACGCGGGCGGACAGGATCTGGCGCAGATAGTCCAGCTGCGAGGGCTGGCCCTGGGCGAATCCGCCCGCGCCGGACGGAGCGGCGAGGTCGGCGCAAGCGGAGGAAAAAGCGGAGGAAACGGTGGCGGTCGGCGTGTCTGGCATGCGGATTCTCTGTGTTTGCCCGGAACGGCGGACACAAAAAACCCGCCTGTCTGGGCGGGTGGCTGTGACTGAATGCGGTCGCTGGCTAACCCACCATTTCGGGAATGATGGAAATAATAATCAGCGAGATGCTGGCGACGCGTGCATTCATGGGACGTACTTTCCGCCAAGCCCGACCGTTTGTCAAATGGACGCCCGGCGCCCGCGCCGCTGTCCTCCGAGCCAGCCACGGTATTACAATGTTCGATTAGTGACTGCGGCACCCACCTGGACGGTCGAGCAACTGGACCGTGACAAAGGCCGGGCGGCAGCCATGTTTGGCCACTCTCGACAACACTACCGGCTAGCGCCGCACAGCATGCCCAGGTCCGCGCCCAGCGCGAGGCGCCGGGCAGATTCAAGGATCATGTCTCTTACTCCGAAGATTATCTATACCTTTACCGATGAAGCTCCGGCGCTGGCGACCCGTTCGCTGCTGCCCATCGTCCAGGCCTTCGCCAAGTCCGCCGGCATCACCGTCGAAACGCGCGACATCTCGCTGGCCGGCCGCATCATCTCCGTCTTCCCCGACTATCTTGAAGCAAGCCAGAAGCTGGGCGACGCCCTGGCCGAACTGGGCGCGCTGGCCGTCAAGCCGGAAGCCAACATCATCAAGCTGCCGAACATCAGCGCCTCGATGCCGCAGCTGAAGGCCGCCATCAAGGAACTGCAGGCCCAGGGCTACAAGCTGCCCGACTACCCGGATTCGCCCGCCAACGACGCCGAGCGCGACGTCAAGGCGCGCTACGACAAGGTCAAGGGCAGCGCCGTCAACCCCGTGCTGCGCGAAGGCAACTCCGACCGCCGCGCGCCGCTGTCGGTCAAGAACTACGCCCGCAAGCACCCGCACAAGATGGGCGCCTGGGCCGCCGACTCCAAGTCGCACGTCTCCCACATGAACGAAGGCGACTTCTACGGCACCGAGAAGTCGACCCTGATCGCCGAAGCCGGCGACCTGAAGATCGAACTGGCCGCCGCCGACGGCGCCGTCACCGTGCTCAAGGACAAGACCCCGGTCAAGGCCGGCGAGATCATCGACGCCGCCGTCATGTCCGCCGCCAAGCTGAAGTCCTTCCTGCAGGCGCAGGTGGACGAGGCCCGCGCCCAGGGCGTGCTGTTCTCGGTGCACCTGAAGGCCACCATGATGAAGGTCTCCGACCCCGTCATCTTCGGCCACGTGGTGTCCGTGTTCTACAAGGACGTGCTGGCCAAGCACGCCGACGCGCTCAAGCTGGCGGGCTTCGACCCGAACAACGGCATCGGCGACCTGTACGCCAAGATCCAGTGCCTGCCCGCCGACCAGCAGGCCGCAATCACCGCCGACATCGACGCGGCCTACAAGACGCTGCCGGCGCTGGCCATGGTCAACTCCGACCGCGGCATCACCAACCTGCACGTGCCCAGCGACGTGATCGTCGACGCCTCGATGCCGGCCATGATCCGCGACTCGGGCAAGATGTGGAACGCCGCCGGCGAACTGCAGGACGCCAAGGCCGTGATCCCGGACCGCTGCTACGCCGGCGTCTACCAGGCCGTGATCGAGGACTGCAAGGCCAACGGCGCCTTCAATCCGGTGACGATGGGCAGCGTGCCCAACGTCGGCCTGATGGCCCAGGCCGCCGAGGAATACGGCTCGCACAACAAGACCTTCGTCATCCCGGCCGCCGGCACCGTGCGCGTCACCGACGCCTCGGGCAAGGTGCTGCTGGAGCAGGCCGTCGAGGCCGGCGACCTGTGGCGCATGTGCCAGACCAAGGACGCCGCCGTGCAGGACTGGGTCAAGCTGGCCGTCACCCGTGCCCGCGCCACCAAGACCCCGGCCGTGTTCTGGCTGGACGAGAACCGCGCCCACGACGCGCAGGTCATCGCCAAGGTCAAGCAGTACCTGAACGACCACGACACCAGCGGCCTGGACCTGCGCATCCTGGATCCGGTCGAAGCCACCAAGTTCTCGCTCAAGCGCATCCGCGCCGGCCAGGACACCATCTCGGTGACCGGCAACGTGCTGCGCGACTACCTGACCGACCTGTTCCCCATCATGGAGCTGGGCACCAGCGCCAAGATGCTGTCGATCGTGCCGCTGATGGCCGGCGGCGAGCTGTTCGAGACCGGCGCCGGCGGCTCCGCGCCCAAGCACGTCCAGCAGTTCGTCCAGGAAGGCTTCCTGCGCTGGGATTCGCTGGGCGAGTTCATGGCCCTGGCCGAATCGCTGGATCACCTTGGCCGTACCTACAAGAACGCCAAGGCCCAGGTGCTGGCCAAGACCCTAGACCAGGCCACCGCCAAGTTCCTGGACGAGAACAAGTCGCCCGCCCGCAAGGTCGGCGGCCTGGACAATCGCGGCAGCCACTACTACCTGGCCATGTACTGGGCCCAGGCCGTGGCCGCCCAGACCGAGGACGCCGCGCTGGCCAAGCAATTCGCCAACGCCGCGATGGAATTCGGCGAGCGCGAGACGCGCATCCTGGACGAGCTGAAGTCGGCCCAGGGCAAGCCCGTGGACCTCGGCGGCTACTACCAGCTGGACGAGGCCAAGGCTGTCGCGGCCATGCGCCCCAGCGCCACGCTGAACCAGATCCTGGCCTCCATCGGCTAAGCGTCTGTCGCCCGGCGATCCGCGTTGCGCGCGGATGCGCCAGGAAAAAGAACGGCGGTCCCGCGAGGGGGCGCCGTTTTTTTTGTCCCGCTATACCGCCCCGCTGCCTCCGATCCCGGCGCCCCTTGCCGCCGCCACGCCTGCCTGGGTCTGCCTCAAATATTTTTACCCGGACATATTGATTTGATTATTTTGTCCGGGTAATATTTGCACCTGCCTGCCCGGCCCGATTGCGCGCCACTGACGCGCCGCCTCGCGGACAGGCAGACCAACCTCTTCCCCACGGACCCATGACCTTCCGCCGGAACCCTTTCCGTCGCGGACAGGCCCCGTATCGCCCAAGGAAACGCGATGACCCAGGCCCCCCCCTTGCCTCCTTTGCAAGCCCCGCCCTTATGGAAAACCTATCTGGCGATTCTGGCGCCCATGATGCTGACCAACACGCTGCAGGCCGCCGCCGGCACCATCGACGGCATCTATCTCGGCCAGATGATCGGCCTGGACGCCATCGCCGCCGTATCGGCCTTCTTTCCCGTGTTCTTTTTCCTGCTGGCCATCATCATCGGCCTGAGCGTCGGCGCCACCGTGCTGGCCGGCCACGCCTGGGGCGCCCGCGATCCCGCCCGGGCGCGCGCCGTCGCCGGCACCGCCCTGGCGCTGGTGCTGGCGATGGGCCTGATCGTCAGCGTGATCGGCGGCCTGACCGCCCCCATGCTGCTCAAGGCCCTGGACACGCCGCCCGAGATCCTCGATGACGCCGTGCGCTACGCCCGCGCGATGCTGATCGGCGCGCCGCTGATTTTCCTGCTGTGGCTGGCCACATCCATCAGCCGAGGCGTGGGCGATGCCGTCTCGCCCATGTGGGCGCTGGTCCTGGCGACCGGCGTGGCGATGCTGTGCACGCCCGCGCTGATCGCCGGCTGGGCCGGACTGCCCAGGCTGGGCGTGCTCAGCCCGGCCGTGTCGACGCTGCTCGGCTTCACGCTGGCGCTGGGCTGGCTGGCGTGGCGCTGGCGCCGCCGGGGCCATCCACTGGCGCCCAATGCGGCCCTGTTGCGCGAACTGCGCTTCGATCCGGCGCTGACGCGCGCCATCCTGAAGATCGGCGTGCCGGCCGCCCTGCAGATGCTGACCATGGCGGCGGCCGAAATCGCGTTGCTGGGGCTGGTGAACCGCCACGGCGCGCAGGCCACGGCGGCCTATGGCGCGGTGACGCAGCTGATGAGCTGGCTGCAACTGCCCGCGATGTCGCTGGGCGTCAGCGCCACCATCCTGGCCGCCCACGCCATCGGCGCCGGACGCGGCCACCGGCTGGGCGCCATCGCCCGCACCGGGTTGATGATGAACGTGACAGTGACGGGCCTGTTCGTCTGCGCCGCCTATGCACTGGCGCCCTACGCCATTGGCCTGTTCCTTAAGGACGGCGCCGCCGCCGCGCAGGCCGGCGAATTGCTGCGCATCGTGGCGTGGAGCGTGGTGGCGCTGGGCTGCGCGTCCGTGCTGTCGGGCGTGATGCGCGCCAGCGGCACCGTGCTCGTGCCCGCCACGCTGGGCGTGCTGGCGATCGTGGCGGTGGAACTGCCCGCCGCCTGGTGGCTGGACGCGCGCATCGGCCTGTCAGGCATCTGGTGGGCCTACGCCCTGGCCTTCATGGCGATGCTGGTCCTGCAGTCGGGCTACTTCATGCTGGGCTGGCGCGGCCGGACGCCGCAGCGCCTGGTCTAGTCAGTAGCGTGCCAGCCCAGCGCCTGGCGTCAGCGCTGCTGCGCCAGGCGTCGCACCTGCAGCCATTGCAGCGCGACGGGGATCAGCGACAGGCCGATGATGATGACCGAGACCCAATGCAGGTTGGCCCGGACCCAGGGGATGGAGCCCAGCCAATAGCCGGCCAGCATCATCGAGCTGCACCAGACGACGCCGCCGACCACGTTGTAGGCGTAGAAGCGGCCGCGCGGCATCTGCGACAGGCCGGCCACGAAAGGCGCCAGCGTGCGCACGATGGGCACGAAGCGCGCGACGGTGATCGTCATGGCGCCGAAGCGCGCGAAGTATTCCCGCGCGCGCTCCATGTGCGCGGGCTTGATCCATCGGCTGTGCGCCAGCTTCTGGCCCCAGCGGGAAGAACCGATCGTGTAGTTGAGCGCGTCGCCGGCGATGGCGGCGGCCGTGATGATGGCGATGGAGGTCAGCGGATCGATGCCCGCCAGCCCGAGGAAGGCGCCCGCCGCGAACAGCAGTGAATCGCCCGGCAGGAAGGGCATGATCACCAGTCCCGTCTCGACGAAGATGATGAGGGCGATGATCAGGGTGCCCAGCACCCAGTTCTGCGCCAGCAGGGCCATCAGGCCGTTTTCGCTGGTCAGCCACGCAAACATTTCGGTAATGCTCATCAATGTAACGATCCCGTTTTCGTGCCGGTCTGGCCGGCGTTATTTGCCAAATCCGCCTGGGGCTGAACGACTCCCGTGGGAACGGCAGGCCCAGGCGATCCCGCGCCCCCTGGCGCACTTCCGTCTCCGCTGAAGGAAGGCGCATCACGGCGCGGCGCGCCCGCATGAGCGAACGCGGCGCGGAGGCATTTCCGCGCCGGCGCATTATCACCCGGCGCGCGTCGAGTTTTCATTGAATTGGTGACCGACCGTAGCCGCCGGAGTGGCCGGCGAGAGGCAGCGGGCGAAGCCCGCCCCGCCCGTCGCCGCATGCACTCAATCGGGCATGTGCAACCGGTCCAGCCGCAACCGACCGCGCCCGTCGCTCAACCGCCGCATGGCCCCGTAGGCCGCGCCCATCGCCGCCATGCCGCTGGCCCCGCACAGCAGGAACATCAGCAGGATCTGGTACTTGGCCGCCTCGACCGGATCCATGCCGGCGATGATCTGGCCCGTCATGATGCCGGGCAGCGTGATGATGCCCGCCGCCGACATCTGATTGATGCTGGGCAGGATGCCGCGCCGCACCGACTCGCGCAGCACGGTGGCGAAGGCCAGCCGGGGCGGCGCGCCCAGCGAGATGCGCGCCTCGATCGCCAGCTTCTCGCGCGCCGCGCCGGCCAGCATGCCGTCCAGCGCCAGGCTGGCGGCATTGAGCACGCTGCCCAGCACGATGCCGACCAGCGCGATCACATAGCGCGGGTCGTACCAGGGATCCGGCCGCAGCGCCGTGTTTAGGATGAAGAGCGCCGTCACCAGCGTGGTGGCGCCGACCGCCGCTGCCCCGACCCAGCCGTTGCCGTGCCCGGCCAGCCGCGCCTTGGGCCGCGCCGCGACCTCGCGCGCGGCCAGGCCCATCATCGCCGCCGCCACCAGCGCGGTGAGCCAGGGTGCGGCATGCGCGAACACCAGCTTCAGGATGTGGCCCACCAGCAGCAGCTGGACCACAGTACGCGCCGCCGCCCACAGCGTCTGGCGCTGCATGCCCAGGCGCAGCGCGAAGGAAATCGCCGCGCACAGCAGCACCAGGCAGGAGGCGACCAGCAGGTCCGTGGCTTGCAGCCGTATCACGTCCATAGCGTCTCCAGCTTGCCCAGCCGCATCCGCCAGGCGCGCCGGCACAGGCGCCGCGCCTGTTCCTCGCTGTGCGTGACCAGCAGCACCGCGCCGCCTTCGTCCAGGTAGCGGCGGACCTCGCCTTCGACACGGACCGTCGCGTCCGGATCCAGGGCCGCCGTGGGTTCGTCCAGCAGTAGCGCGCGCGGCCGTTTCACCAAGGCGCGCGCCAGGCCCAGGCGCTGGCGTTCGCCGGTGGACAGCTCGCGCACCAGCGCCTGCAGTTTTTCGGGCGCCAGCCCCAGCCGCTCCACCAGCCCGGCGGCGGCGGCCGCATCATCGAAGTGCGCGGCCACGCGCTCTTCCCACCAGCCGGCCTCGGCCTGGCAATAGATGACCTGGCGGCGCCATTCGTAGCCCGCCATGCCCGAGCGCGGCGCGCCGTCGAGTTCGACTTCGCCCTCGCCCGGATCCAGGTCGGCGACCTGGCGCAGCAGCAGGGACTTGCCCGAGCCCGACGGCCCCATCACCGCCGCGCATTCGCCGGATGCCAGCGACAGATCGACGGCGGCCAGCCTTGCGCTGCGCACCGCCTTGAGCGCCAGTCGCGGCCGCGTGTCAGCCATGCGCGCGGCCCTCGTCCCGCGCCGCGTTGGCCATTGAGTAGATGCGCGCCGCGCGCGGCTTGATATGCCTGGATTCCATCCTGATTCCCTTACGTCCTGCCGTTGTGCCGCCGGCGCACAGGCGCGCCACGGAACAGTTCGCGGGCATTGTCCCACACGCTCCGGAGCGCAGGACGCGTCCCTATGCCGACCGCCACCCTGCATATGCCGACCGCTCGCAAGCCGGCGCGGCGCGTGTCAGCACAAACCCGTATTTGCTAGAGTTGCTGCATTGCAAATGAAAATCACACCCATGTGCATTACAAGGTATTGCAATTCCGGCAAAGGCAGTTCCCCGCTGATCGCGCGCGCCCTCCGGCAGGTCTACCTGTGCCGGCCCATCCCGCCCGATTGACGCCAGTCCCGGGCGCTTCCCTTCCCCGTGCCGACCGCAGCGCACGCGCAACGCAGACTCAGCAAAGGCGACTCCAATCATGAATCGAGAAATCTATGACTTCGTGGCTATCGGCCTAGGCCCCTTCAACCTCAGCCTGGCCTGCCTGTCCGCGCCGCTGCCCGGCGTACGCGCGCTGTTCCTGGAGAAAAAACCCGGCTTCGACTGGCATCCGGGCATGCTGATCGAGGCCTCCACGCTGCAGAACCCCTTCCTGGCCGACCTGGTCAGCCTGGCCGATCCGCGCAGCGAATACAGCTACCTGAACTACTGCAAGCAGACCGGCCGCATCTATTCGTATTACATGCGCGAGAACCACTATCTGAGCCGCGCCGAGTACAACCGCTATTGCCAGTGGGTCGTGGCCCGCCTGCCCAATCTGCGCTTCAACAGCGACGTGCAGGGCGTGCTGCACGATCCGGACAGCAACACCTACCTGGTCACCGGCCAGCACGCCGCCACCGGCGAGCGCTTCATGGTCCGCTGCCGCAAGCTGGTGCTGGGCATGGGGTCGCAGCCGTCCCTGCCCGCCTGCTGCGACCGCCGCGCCGCGCCCTATATCCATAGCGCCGACTACCTGCGCAACAAGGCGCAGCTGCAGCAGCGCGACTCCATCACCATCGTGGGCAGCGGCCAGAGCGCGGCCGAGGTCTTCCACGACCTGCTGCGAGACAGCGCCGGACACGACTACAGCCTGGCCTGGATCACGCGCTCGCCGCGCTTTTTCCAGATGGAGAACACCAAGCTCACGCTGGAACTGATCTCGCCCGACTACACCGAGTATTTCTACGATCTGCCCGAAGCGCGCCGCCGCCAGATCCTGGCGCAGCAGAGCAGCCTGTACAAGGGCATCAACGCCTCGCTCATCAACCAGATCTACGACCTGCTGGACGAGAAGATCCACGACGGCGACCGGCGCTACACGCTGCTCACCAATTCCGAACTGCGCGCCTGCCGCTACGACCGCGCGCAAGCGCGCTATCACCTGGAATTCCACCACGTCGACTACGCCCAGCCGTTCAGCCACGCCACCGACGGCCTGGTGCTGGCCACCGGCTACTCGCACAGCATCCCCGCGTGCATCAACCCCATCCACGACCGCATCGCCTGGAACGAGGACGGCAGCTACCGGATCGGCCGCAACTACGCCATCGACCACGACGGCGGCGAGATCTACGTGCAGAACATCGGCCTGCTCAGCCACGGCGTCACCAATCCCGACCTGGGCTTCTGCTGCCATCGCAATTCGCTGATCCTGCGCGAGCTGACCGGCGCGGAACACTACCCGGTCGAGGCCCACACCGCGCTGCAGGAGTTCCGCCCGCCCGCAAGCGGCGTGCTGGCGCATCGCCAGGACCGGCGCGCCGCCGGCAAGCGCCTGCATGCCACCGCGACCGAGCTGATGCCCATGATGGACGGCCATCGCGCCGCCACCGTATGAATCGCGAGGAAACCACGATGATGACCATGATGGCCACCTTCCTGGGCGAGATCGACCGCCACGCCCGCGAATGCTATGACGAGGGCGCCGGGCTGGCGCTGCGTCCGCTGGATCCCGAGGCCGACGCGCCGCTGCTGCAGCGCTGGTTCGCGATGGATTACGCGCGCTTCTGGTCCATGCAGGACCACAGCGTGGCGCAGGTGCGCGACTTCTACGCCGCGCTGTGCGGCGGCGGCCATGCCCAGGCCTGGCTCGGCTCGCACCAGGGCCGCCCCGCCTTCCTGGTCGAGTGCTACGACCCCGTCCACGACCAAATTGGCGAGCACTACCCCGTGCGTCCGGGCGACATCGGCATGCACATCTTCATCGGTCCGCCCACGCAACGCATCCCGGGCTTCAGCCGCGAGGTCTTCGCCCTGGTCATGCGCTTCCTGTTCGACCGGCTCAACGCCGCCCGCGTGGTGGTCGAGCCGGACGCCAACAACGCCAAGATCCATGCGCTGAACCTGGCCATGGGTTTCGTCTACGCCGGGCAGGCCCGGTTCCGCGAGAAAACCGCCAGCCTTGCCTTCTGCACCCGCGCCCAGTTCGAGCAGGCCCAACTTCAGGAGTCCACCCTATGAGCCACCCCGCCACGCAACATCCGTCCCAGGTCGCCAGCCACCTTGAACCCGAGGTCTGGGCCAAGGTCAACCGGCTGCTGGTGCGCAAGGCCATCTCGGAATACGCGCATGAATGGCTGCTGGAGCCCGAGCGCCTGGGCCCGTCCGACAGGCCCGGCTTCGACCGCTACCGGCTGGCGCTGGCCGAAGGCGCCGAGTATCGCTTCGACGCGCAGATCATGGCCATGCGCCACTGGCGCATCCCGCCCGAATCCATCGCCAAGACCGTCGCCGGCGCGCCCGCGCCGCTGGACGCGCTGCAATTCGTGATCGAGGTGCGCGACCGCCTGGCCCTGCCCGCCGACCGCCTGCCCATCTACCTGGACGAGATCACCAGCACGCTGCACGGCAGCGCCTACAAGCATGGCCGCGCCGCTCCAGGCGCCGCCGAGCTGGCGCTGGCCGACTACCAGACCATCGAGACCTCGATGATCGAGGGCCACCCCAGCTTCGTCGCCAACAACGGCCGCCTGGGCTTCGATGCCGAGGACTATCACGCCTACGCCCCCGAGGCCGCCGCGCCGATCCGCGTGATGTGGCTGGCGGTGCACAAGGACAACGCGCACTTCGCCTGCCTGTCCGACATGGACTACGACAGCCTGCTGCGCGAGGAACTGGGCGAGCAGGCCGTGGCCGCCTTCACCGAGCGACTGCGCGGCCAGGGACTGGACCCGGCCGATTACTACTTCATGCCCTCGCATCCCTGGCAGTGGTTCAACAAGCTGTCGCTGGCCTTCGCCCCCTATGTCGCCAACCGCAAGATCGTGTGCCTGGGCGAAGGCGCGGACCAGTACCTGGCGCAGCAGTCGATCCGCACCTTCTTCAACATCAGCCAGCCCGCCAAGCGCTATGTGAAGACCTCGCTGTCGATCCTGAACATGGGCTTCATGCGCGGCCTGTCGCCGTACTACATGTCCGGCACGCCGGCCATCAACGAATACATCCACGGCCTGATCGCCTCCGATCCGTGGCTGCGCGCGAACGGCTTCACCATCCTGCGCGAGGCGGCATCGCTGGGCTTTCGCAACTACTACTACGAAGCCGCCATCCCGGTGGACACGCCGTACAAGAAGATGTTCTCGGCGCTGTGGCGCGACAATCCGCTGAAGCAGATCGCGCCGGGCCAGCGCCTGATGACCATGGCCGCGCTGCTGCACGTGGATCCGCAGGGCCGCGCGCTGCTGCCCGAGCTGGTGCGCGCCTCCGGCCTGCCCGTGGACGCCTGGCTGCGCCGCTACGTCGACGCCTACCTGACGCCGCTGGTGCATTGCTTCTACGCCCACGATCTGGTGTTCATGCCGCATGGCGAGAACGTCATCCTGGTGGTGCAGGACCACGTGCCGGTGCGCGCCTTCATGAAGGACATCGCCGAGGAATCGTCGATCCTGAACCCGGACGCCGCGCTGCCCGAGAACGCGCGCCGGCTGGCCGCCGACGTGCCCGAGGAATACAAGCTGCTGACCATCTTCGTGGATGTGTTCGAAGGCTACTTCCGCCACCTGAGCCACATCCTGGCCGAGACCGGCCTGATGCAGGAGGACGCGTTCTGGGAACTGGTGGCCGGCCGCGTCGCGGCCTACCAGGAAGCGCATCCGCAGCGGCTGGCCAAGTACCGCCAGTACGACCTGTACGCGCCGGACATGATCCATTCGTGCCTGAACCGCCTGCAGCTGGCCAACAACCTGCAGATGGTCAACCTGGCCGATCCCATCGGCAGCTTCCAGATGGCCCCCAACCTGGTCAACCCGATCGCGCGCTTCCGCCCGCGCTGGCTGGACCAGACCGAGGCGGACGCCGTCCGCGCCGCCGCGTGAGGATGCCCCGGTGAGCCGCGAGCTGGATGAACTGCTGGCGCTGACCGCCACCCTCGTGCCCGGCCTGGAAGGCCGGGTCGAGGGCGAATACGAGAGCACGGCGGACCGCCGGGCGGATGCCCCGGACGGCGCTCCGCCCGCGTCCGGCATCCGTCCCGGCGCCGACAACGCCGCCGCCATCCGCGACCTGCGCGACTGGTGGCTGGAGCGCCATCCCGAGGCCGGCCCGCACTATCTGGCGCTACGCTGCTGGGGCCTGCTGATCTGGCAGCCCGTCTACCTGGGCATGATCGCCGCGCACCGCAGCGCCATCGCGCCCGACCTGGGCCTGCTCGACCAGCCGGTCGTCAACGGCTTCATCTGCGGCTACAGCATCGGCCGCCACGACCCGCTGCGCGGCTGCCTGCGGCAGCGCATGGACGCCATCGCCGCCCAGCTGCGGCAGATCTGCGCCGCGTTCTACCGCGAGCTGACCCAGGTCTTGAGCCTGAATCCCCGCGCCGCCGCCTGCATGCAGGCCGATTGCGTGCTGTCGGCCCTGCTGGCCGCGCGCAGCGGCGAGCCCGCCGCCGCCAATGCCTGGGCCCGCGAGACCGCGGCCGACTGGCTGGCGCGGCTGGGCATCGCCGGCCGCAGCGGCTACCTGGCCTATCAGCGCGAGGGCCTGCCGGTCATCGCCGTGGACCGCCAGGTCTGCTGCCATCACTTCCGCAGGCGCGACGGCGAATATTGCAGCACCTGCCCCAAACTGGATACCGCCGAGCGCATCGCGCGGTTGGACGCCGAAAGCGCCGTGCCCGCCTGAGCCCGCCGCGCCCAGGCCCTAGGAGTCGGATCATGACGGACATCGCCAGCCTGGCGCATGTGCAGCAAGCGCTCAGCCCGCTGCACGTGCGCGCCTATTTCGACGAAGAGCTGTTCGCCCGCGAGCAGGAAACCATATTCAAGCAATCCGCCATCTATGTCGGCCACGAGAAAGGCGTGCCCGAGCCCGGCGACTGGCGCCGCCTGCCGCACGAGGAAGGCGGCCGCGTGCTGGTGCGCAACGCCGGCGGCGTCGAGCTGATCTCCAACGTCTGCCGCCACCGCCAGGCCCTGATCCTGGGCGGCCAGACCGGCGCCGTGACCGGGCCGGGCAATCCCGCCGGCAACCTGACCGCCACCGGCGGCAACATTGTCTGCCCGCTGCACCGCTGGACTTACGACAACCGAGGCCAGATCCTGGGCGCGCCGCAGTTCCCCAGCACGCCCTGCCTGAACCTGCCGCGCTTCCCGCTGAAATCCTGCCACGGCCTGCTGTTCGAGGGACCGCGCGATCCGCTGGCCGACCTGGGCCGGCTCTTCAACCGGCCGGAGTTCGACTTCAGCGACTACGTGCTGGACCATGTGGAAGTCCATCAATGCAACTACAACTGGAAGACCTTCATCGAGGTCTACCTGGAGGACTACCACGTCGGCCCGTTCCATCCGGGCCTGGGTCGCTTCGTGACCTGCGAGGACCTGTCCTGGGAATTCGCCGAGCAGTACAGCCTGCAGCGCGTCGGCGTGCACGATTCGCTGGAGAAGCCCGGATCCGACGTGTACCGCGACTGGCACGACACGCTGATGCGCTATCGCGGCGGCTCGGCGCCGGACTATGGCGCGATCTGGGTGACCTACTTCCCCACCCACATGATCGAGCTGTATCCGCACGTGCTGGTGCTGTCCACGCTCTATCCCAAGAGCCCGCAGGAAACCATCAACATCGCCGAGTTCTACTACCCCGAGGAAATCGCGCTGTTCGAGCGCGAGTTCGTCGAGGCCCAGCGCGCCGCCTATATGGAAACCGCCGTCGAGGACGACGAGATCGGCGAGCGCATGGACGCCGGCCGGCTCGCCCTGCTGCGCCGGGGCGTGTCCGAAAGCGGCCCGTACCAGTCGCCGATGGAGGATGGCATGCTGCATTTCCATGAGTGGTACCGGCGCGTCATGGGAGACCGCATCGGCAATTGCGCGGCCTGATCCTGCCCCCGCATGCCAGTGGCCGCCGTTCCCGGGAAGCCATGGCGGCGCGCCGCCCTACAATCGACGGGACCGCCAGCGGACCACGCAGCCCGCCGGCGACCCGGCGGCGCCATGCGCCCGCCCTCTGCCGCCACGCGGCATACGCGCAAGAGGCCCGCATGACCCGTATCCGCAGCTTCCACGATCCCGCCACCGGCAAAGTCTGGGGCACGCGAACCGACGGGATCAACGTGACCATCTTTTCCGGCATGCCGGGCAAACTCAAGGAAACGGACAAACCGCAAGCGGATGCGGCTTGCGCCCGTCGCTACCTGGACAAGGAAGAAGGCGCGCGCCTGCGCAAGGGCATGGTGCTGGCCGCGCCCGCAGCCGCGTCAGGCGAGCCCGTCATGCTCAGGCATCTGGGCGGCGGCTACACCGGCGCCCTGGCCATCGCGGAACTGGACGGCGGCCTGCTGCTCAACCGCTACGACGATACCCGGCAGGGCGACGAAATCTGGCGCCTCGCTCCGGACGGCAGCGCCGAGCGCCTTGCCTTTGCCGGGCCGAATACCTTGTTGTGGCGCATGCTGCCCGTGGCGGGCCTGGAGCGAGTCCTGCTGCTGGCCGACCACCAGATCCGCGCCTGGACGCCGGCCACCGGCCTGATCGAACCGCTGACGCGGGCCAACGGCAAGCCGGCGAGCTTCCTGGATTGCCAGGGCGCCGTGGCGGCCTGGCACGAACAGCCTGAACTCGTGGTGCGCGACCTGGCCGCCGGCAAGGATCTGCTGCGCCTGGCCATCGAGCCGGAGCTGTACGGCGGCCACACGCCCCAGCTGGAGGGCGCGCTGTCGGCGGACGGCTCCCTGCTGGCGTACTGCGTGCAACCGGGCCGCATCCAGGTTCTGGATATCGCCGGCGGCACCCGGCAAGCCATCATCGAAGGCGACTTCAAGATGGTCGGACAGCTGGCTTTCACGCCCGACCGGCGTGCGCTGATCGTCAAAGAGAACTATGGAGGATGGCGGCTGCTGGCCTTCGATCTGGCCAGCGCCGCGCCCCTGGCCGGCTGGCCCGAGGCGGCCGACCCCGGCAGCAGCAACTTCGCCCTGGACGCGGCGCGCGGCCGCATCGCTTTTCACATGCGGGGCCACGTCCACGTGCATGAGCTGGCCACGATGCGCCCGCTGAACAAGATCGCAATCGACCAGATCGTCAAGCGCGTCGCCCTCACCTGGACGGCCGATGGCCGGCTGGGCGCGCGTACGGATCTGGGCTGCGTCGGTCTCTATGCGGTATCGACGTAGCGCGTGAGCGCCTGCCACGGGTTCCAGGCATACAAGGGCCAAAAGTTGCACAAGCTCTCGACAAACGGGAGAATCGACCGCTTGGTTCACCATATCGGTGGCCGCTGGCCATTCAGGAGTGAAGGACGTGCGCAACCCCGTTCTCGCGGCAATACCGACCGACATCATGGAAGGCCGGCGCCGGCAAAGCGCTCCAGGCAGACACGCGATTCTGCATGCTGTCATCTGCGCGGTCCTCGCCAGCACTCCTTTCCTGCGTATCGAAACCGCCCATGCCACCGGCTTCGACTGCAAGGCCGCGAAAACCCATGTCGAACATCTAATCTGCGCCGAACCATCGCTGTCCAAGCTGGACGATCAGGTGAAGGAACTCTACGACAAGATTCAGGCCGAAACCGCTGGCCGTGATGGCGAAACCGGTGAATGGCGCGATCCTGTGGCGAAAGAGCAGACGCAGTGGCGCACCACCGTGCGCGACCGTTGCCCCGACACCGCCTGCCTGAAATCCGCCTACACTGACCGCATCGCTGCCATGAAAAAGAACTGGGCAGAAGCGCTGGGCCCCACGGGCAAGTAATACGCGAAGCCCTCCGGGGTCGCCGAACCAACCCGTTGCATTCGCTACCGCCCGGGTTTCATGTTTGGCACAGTTCGACAACGGTCAACGGTCGATCCGGCATGCAAATAAATAAATAGAAATCCGTGCTATTCTCATTTGCACCCTGTCTCGGGTCTCCCCAGCCACGGCGCCGCCCATGGCCGTCGGCTTCAACCAGCAGCGCGGATGACGACCTTGACCCCACCCAATCCTCCCACGGCCAGGTTCACCGTCGCGGATTTCAACCGCATGGGCGGCCCGGCCGGCTTCAGCTACCGCCTGCCCAAGCTGGGCACGCCGCGCGCCGACCATGACGCCCTCTGCATCGCCGAGGGCCGCGTCGAGGAACACCAGATCCGGCCCGGCGTCACGCTGGTCGTGTCCGACCTGCAGGTGCACCATCACTACGAAGCCACGTCCTTCATGACGCCGCGCTTCTCCGCCATCATCATGCTGCAGGGCCAGGCGCGCGCGCAGCTCGACCGCCAGAACGACGTGCCGCTGGTCGCCCATAGCGGCATCAGCGCCCTGTACGGCGAGAATGCCGCCATGACCGGCATCCATCCGGCCGGCCAGCGCCTGCGCAGCGTCAACCTGTCCTTGTCCGAGCCGGAAGCCGCCGGCGACGAGCGCGCCAGCGAGATGATCTGGAAGGCGCTGCGTTCGCCGGCCGGCCTGCGACTGCGGCGCTGGCAGGTGCAGAACCATCTGCTGCTGGCCATCGAGCACCTGCTGGACTGCGGCTGGGACCACCCGCTACGCAACCTGCTGCGCGAGGGCGTGGGCGCCCAGCTGCTGGCGCATGCGCTGGCCTCGCTGGACCAGGCGCCGCCCGCCGATCAGAGCCTGTCGCAGCGCGACCGGCAACTGCTGGAACGCGTGCGCGAACGGCTGCACGACGCGCCAGGCGAGGACCACACGCTGGAGGCGCTGGCCAAACTGGCCTGCATGAGCCCCAGCACGCTGCGCGCCAAGTTCCAGGCCGCCTACCGGCAATCGGTGTTCAGCTGGCTGCGCGAGCGGCGGCTGGAAGTGGCCCGCCAGCATCTGGCCCAGGGCTGGAGCGTGCAGCAGGCCGCGCATTTCGTCGGCTATCGCCACGCCACCAACTTCGCCACGGCCTTCCGCGAGCGCTACGGCGTGGCCCCCAGCGAACTGAACTGAATCGGCGCGCGGACGCGATGGCGGCCTCTTCCCCATCCCCGCCGCCCGTATTCCCGCGCGTTGCCGCCTGCTTCCGGCGGCAGCCATTGCTCCGCCGGCATTGCGCATTCCCGACGCCGGCCTGGCTGGGCCACCATGACGCAATGCCGCCCAATCCGGGCGGCCCTTGCCATGGAAGCGCCCGTGTCCCGCCCCGTTCCCCTGCCTGCCTTTCCGGTCATGGTGCTCATGCTGGGCCTGCTGTCCTGCGTCGCGCCCGCGACCATCGACGCCTACCTGCCTGCGTTCGGCGCGCTGGGCCGGGAGTTCGGCGTGCCGCAGGACACCGTGCAGCTGACGCTCGGGGTCTATATGTTCTGCTATGCGGCCATGCTGCTGCTGCATGGCACGCTGTCCGACTCGCTGGGCCGGCGCCGCGTGGTGCTGACGGCCCTGGTCTGCTACGTGGCCGGCGCGCTGCTGGCCGCCGCCGCCCCGGACTTCGGCTGGCTGCTGGCGGCGCGCGCGCTGCAGGGCCTGTCGGCCGGCGCCGGCATCGTGGTGGGCCAGGCCATCGTGCGCGACTGCTACGAGGGCGCGGTGGCGCGCCGCGCCATGTCCTACCTGATCCTGGTGTTCAACCTGTCGCCGGCGCTGGCGCCCATCATCGGCGGCTACCTGGCCGCGCACCAGGGCTGGCGCTCTGTGTTCCTGCTTCTGGCGGTGCTGGCCATGGCCGCGCTGGCGTTGTGCGCGCTGCGCCTGCCCGAAACCCTTGCTCCGGAACAGCGCCAGCCCTTGTCCTGGCGCGGCCTGGCCCGGAACTACGGCCGGGTGCTGGGCGACGCGCGCTTCGTGTCGCTGGGGCTGGCCTTCAGCCTGGTCTTCGCCGCCCAGGGCTTCCTGATCGGCGCCGCGCCCGACTTCATCACGAACGTGCTGGGCTTGCAGGAAACCGACTTCGCCTACCTGTTCGTGCCGCTGGTGGCCGGCGCCATGCTGGGCACGCTGTTCGCCGCGCGCAAGGCCGGCAGCTGGACCGACGCGCGCGTCACCACGCTGGCCTATCTGCTGATGGGCGGCAGCTGCCTGGCCAACCTGGCCTATGTGGCGGCGGCGGGCCGGCCCGCGCTGCCCTGGGCCGTGATCCTGCCCGGCGTCTTCACTTGCGGGCTGGCCATGTCGGTGCCCGCCATGACCTTGCGCATCCTGGCGCGGGTGCCGGAGCTGTCCGGCACCGCCGCCTCGGTGCTGGGCTTCATGCAGATGCTCACCTTCTCGCTGGTCAGCGGCTGGTGCGTGCCGCTGGTCTATGGCCAGCCGCTGCGGCTGGCGCTGGCCATGCTGGCCTGCGTGGCGGCCAGCGCCCTGGGCTGGGCCTGGCTGCACCGCAAGCCGCAGACGCTGGCCAACGCCGAGCCGGGTTGACCGGCCGACGAGCGACGGGCCCCCGGACCGGACCCGGATCGCCCATCCGGCCCTTTCTTGCCGCCGGGGCGCGACGGCATTTGGCATATGGATCGCGTCATCAGGCATACATCAGCCCATACGTAAAAATCAATAATTCTCATTACCAGATTTTTCCGTTCAGCTCGTTGCCTATTTCGCCGGAGTTCGTTGCCATGCCGTCCGCTTTGCCCTCGCCCGCCGCGCTGCCACGCCGGGTGCGCCCCTTGACCCACGCAATCCAGACGGCCCTGCTCTGCTCTGCCCTTGCCCACCAGAATGCCACCGCCCAGGTCGCCGCCGAGACCCCGTCCGCGCCGGGCGACGTGGTCCAGATGCCGGCGGTGACGGTGACCGGCGCCAACCTGGGCGGCGCCACCGAAGGCACGAATTCCTACACCACCGAGGCCATGAGCACCGCCACCGGCCTGACCCTGGCGCCGCGCGAGACGCCGCAATCGGTCAGCGTGGTCACGCGCCAGCAGATCGAGGACCGGGGCCTGCGCGACACCGCGGCCATCCTGTCGTCGGCGCCCGGCATCTCGATGACGCGCAGCGACAGCAACCGCTATTCGTTCTCGGCGCGCGGCTTTCCCATCGACAACTTCCAGTTCGACGGCCTGTCCACGCCCATCCTGAGCCTGTGGAACTACGGCACCACCGACATCGACGCGGCGATCTACGACCGCGTGGAAGTCGTGCGCGGCGCGACCGGCCTGATGAACGGCTCCGGCAATCCATCCGCCGCCGTCAACTTCGTGCGCAAGCGTCCGCTGCGCGACTTCGCTGCCTCGGCCAGCGTCGGCGCCGGCAGCTGGGACAAGATCCGTGGCGAGGCCGACCTGTCAGTGCCCCTGACCGAGAACGGCAAGATCCGCTCGCGCGTGGTGGCCGCGTACAGCCAGGGCAACAGCAACGTGACCTTCCTGGATGCGCGCAGCCGCACGTTCTATGGCGTGGTCAGCGCCGACCTGACGCCCGACACCGTGCTGACCGCCAGCGTGGAATACCAGCGCAACATCAGCAACGGCTTCGGCAGCGGCTTCCCGCTGTTCTACAGCGACGGCTCGCGCACCGACTTCAACCGCTCGGTCGCCAACAATACGCCCTGGGCGCGACAGGACACGGAATCCACCACCTATTTCGTCGACCTGACCCACCGCTTCGCCAATGACTGGAAGCTGCGCGCGGCCTATAGCCACAGCGACGGCAAGTACCGGATGAAACAGCTGTTCCGGGGCGGCTACCCGGACCGCGCGACCGGCCTGGGCATGACCAGCAACTTCGCCAACTACGACGGCCGGCGCGACCGCGACGACATCCACCTGTCGCTGAACGCCCCGTTCACGCTGTTCGGCCTGCGCCACGAAATCGGCGTCGGCTGGATGAGCATCGACGACCACAGCGACATCCAGCAATACGCCATGGTCGGCCCCAAGCCCGCCATCGGCAGCTATTTCAACTGGCGCCAGGACCATATCGCGGAACCGACGTGGTCGGACAGGAAAACGACGGCCGACGACATGCGCACCAAGCAGACCGGCACCTACATCGTGGGCCGCTTCGCCCTGGCCGAGCCGCTGCACCTGATCGCGGGCGGCCGATGGAGCGACTGGAAGACCACCCAGAACTACTTCGGCTCGCGCCGCGAATACAAGGTCGACAACCAGTTCACGCCCTATGCCGGCCTGATCTACGACATCAACAAGACCTACACGGCCTACGCCAGCTACACCGAGATCTTCCAGCCGCAGAACGCGCGCGACACGTCCGGTTCCATCCTGCCGCCCATCGACGGCAAGAGCTACGAGGTCGGCCTGAAAGCCGCCTATCTGGAAGGCAGGCTGAACGCGTCCGCCGCGCTGTTCCAGACCCGGCAGAACAACCTGGCCCAGGCGATCCCCGGCTCCAGCGTGCCCGGCTTCCCCAATATGCAGGCCTCGCGCGCCGTGTCCGGCGCCAAGGTCGAGGGCATCGACCTGGAGGCCAGCGGCCAGCTCGCGCCGGGCTGGAACCTCAGCGCCAGCTACACCCACTTCACCGCCAAGGACGCCGACGGCAAACCCATCAACACCAGCCATCCGCGCAGCCTGTTCAAGCTCTACACCACCTACCGCCTGCCGGGCGACCTGCACCGGCTCACCGTGGGCGGCGGCGTGGACTGGCAGAGCCGCATGTACCAATCGGCCGCCAGCCCGCGCGGCAACGTGGACGTGGAACAAGGCAGCTACGCGCTGGTCAACCTGATGGCCAGGTTCGATTTCAGCAAGCAGGTGTCCGCCACCCTGAACGTGAACAACCTGTTCGACCGCAAGTACTACGACCAGATCGGCTTCTACAGCCAGGGTTGGTGGGGCGCGCCGCGCAACGTCATGCTGACGCTGCGCGCGCAGTATTGATCGAGGGAGCGGCAAGGCAGGATGCGTTTTTCTTTCCAAGCATGGATGCGGGCGCTGCGCCGAGGCGCGGCGGCCTGCCTGTGCGCGCTCGCGCTGGCCGGTTGCGACCGGCCGGCCGGCGGCGCGCCTCAAGCGCCGGCGGCCACATCCGCCACATCCGCCACATCCGTCACTCCGGCCACCGGCTCCGCCGCTGCTTTCCCGGTGACGCTGCAAGGCGCGCTCGGCACGGCCATCATCACGGCACCGCCCAGGCGCGTCGTCACGATCGGCCTGGGCGCCGACGACCTTGCCGTGTCGCTGGGCGTGGTGCCGGTGGGCGTCAGCCGCGCCGACTGGGGCGGCGACGCCCGGCACTACTGGCCCTGGGTGCGCGCCGCCATCGAAGCTCGCGGCGCCCCGCTGCCGGCCCTCATCACGGAATACCCGGAACTGGACGTGGAACAGATCATCGCCTTGCAGCCCGACGTGGTGCTGGCGCCGTTCTCCGGCATGAGCGCCCAGGCCTACGCACAGCTGTCGCGCTTCGTTCCCGTGGTGGCCTATCCGGAACATCCCTTCCTGACGCCGATGGACACGCAGATCGACCTGATCGCCGCCGCGCTGGGCAAGCGCGCCGAGGCGGACGCGCTCAAGGCCCGCATCGCCCATGCCTTGCAGCGCGCCGCGCGCGACAACCCGCAACTGGCCGGCAAGACCTACGCCTACGTGCGCGCCGACCTGGGGTCCGGCAACTTCGCCACCTATGTGGCGGGCGATCCGCGCGTGGACACGATCAGCGCCATGGGCCTGACGCTGGCCCCGTCGGTGCGCCAGCTGCGCGCCAGCGCCGGCCACTTCGCGCACTACCTGGGCTTCGAGCATGCCGACCGGCTGGCCGACGTCGACATCCTGGTGTCCTGGTTCTACAACGACGCCGAACGCGAAAAGACGGCGGCCATGCCGCTCTTTGCCGCCATCCCGGCCGTACAGCGCGGAGCCTACGTGGCCCTGAGCGATCCGTCGCTGGTCATGGCATCCTCGTCCGGCGCGCCGCTGGCGGTGGACTGGATGCTGGACCGGCTCGCGCCGCAACTGGCCGCCGCTGCATTGCGCGCCCGCCCCGGCACGCACGCGAGTCCTTGATGCACCAGCATGCGCAGCTCACGTTCGTGATGCACCGGGCTGGCTCGCGGCAGGCCGGCATCTCGCGCAAGGCCGCCCCATGACGGCACGCGCGCGCTGGGGCGCGCTGGGCCTGTGCGCCCTGCTGCTGGCCGCCTGTACGCTGGGCAGCCTCTGGTTGGGATCCAAGGACCTCGCGCCCGCCGACGTATGGCGCGCGCTGACCCGGCCCGACGACAGCTACGCGGCGCTGGTGGTCGCCTCGCGCGTGCCGCGCACATTGCTCGCCTTCCTGACCGGCTCGGCTCTGGCCGTGGCCGGCGCGCTGATCCAGACGCTGACCCGCAACCCGCTGGCCGACCCCGGCCTGCTGGGCGTGAACGCCGGCGCGGCCGCGTCCATCGTCACGCTGGCGCTGGCCACGGGCGGCCTGCCGGCCCATCCGTTCTGGGCCGCGCTGCCCGGCGCGCTGGCGGCCTCGGCCGCCGTGTACTGGCTGGGCGCGGGCGGACGCGGGCTGATGCCGGTGCGCCTGATCCTGGCCGGCGCCGCCATCAACGCCGTGCTGTACGCCTATGTGCAGGCCATCGCCCTGCTGCGCAGCGACATCTTCGACGTCTACCGCTTCTGGGCCGTGGGCTCGCTGGCCGGCCATTCCCTGGCCGCCGCCGGCCGCGCCGCGCCCTATGTCGCCGCAGGCCTGTTGCTGGCCCTGGCGCTGGCGCGGCCGCTGAACGTGCTGGCGCTGGGCGGCGGCATGGCGCGCGCCCTGGGCCTGTCGGCCGGCCGTCATCGGCTGGCCGGCCTGCTGTGCATGGCGGTGCTGGCCGCCGCCGCCACCGCGGCCTGCGGCCCGATCGCCTTCGTCGGGCTGGCCGTGCCGCACCTGGCGCGCCGGCTCGCCGGCCCCGACCTGCGCTGGCAGCTGGCGTTCTGCCTGCTGCTCGGCCCGGTCCTGATGCTGGCCGCCGACATCCTGGCGCGGCTGCTGCGCGCGCCGGCCGAGCTGCTGACCGGCGTGGTCGTGGCCTTCATCGGCGCGCCCTTCCTGCTGGCCGCGCTGCGCCGCGACCAGGAGGAAGCTCGATGAGCGCGCCTCCCGCCCACGATGTATACGGCGAAATGCGCGCGCGTCCCGTCCACGCCGCGCCGATGCTGCGCGCCGGCCGCTGGCTGGCCGTGCCGCTGCCGCCGCGCGCGCTGGCCTACGGCGCGGCGCTGATCCTGTTGATGCTGCTGTCGGTGACGCTGGCGCTGACCCTGGGTGCGCAGGGCCTGTCCTGGCGCGAGCTGCCCACGGTGCTGGCCGGCGGCGGCACGCCGGTGCAGCAGTGGCTGGCCTACACCCTGCGGCTGCCGCGCGCGCTGGCCGCGCTGGGCGCGGGCGCGGCGCTGGGCCTGTCGGGCGCGCTGTTCCAGAGCGTGACCCGCAATCCGCTCGGCAGCCCGGACGTGATCGGCCTGACCGCCGGCGCCTCGGCCGGCGCCGTGGCCGCGGCCATGGTCTGGCCGGGCCTGCTGCCGGTGGCTTGGGGCGCGGCCGCCGGCGCGCTGCTGGCCATGGCCGCCGTCTGGTTCGGCTCGGGCGCCGGCTTCGCCGCGCCGCAACGCATGGTCGTGGCCGGCATCGCCGTGGGCACGCTGGCGCTGGCCTTCGTGCAATACGCGCTGTCCAACCTGCGCCGCGAGCAGGCCCACCTGGCCGCCACCTGGCTGAACGGCAACCTGGCCGGCAAGACCTGGAACGACGCGCTGCTGATCGCGCTGGCCTGCGCCGTGCTGCTGCCGCTGGCGATGGCCCTGGCCGCGCGCCTGCGGCTGCTGGAGATGGGCGACGAACTGGCCCGCGCGCTGGGCGCGCGGCCCAGGCGCACGCGCGGCGCGGCCACGCTGATCGCGGTGCTGGCCGCCGCCGCCGCCGTCAGCGTCGCCGGCCCGGTGGCCTTCGTCGCCCTGGCCGCGCCGCAGATCGCCCGGCGCTGCGTGCGCGCCAGCGGTCCCTTGCCGCTGGCCTCCGCGCTGACCGGCGCGGCGCTGCTGGCCGGCGCCGACCTGCTGGCCCGCCATGCCGGCGCGTCCGGCCTGCCGGTGGGCGTGCTGACGGCCGGCATCGGCGGCGTCTACCTGGCCTTCCTGCTGCTCATGGAATGGAAGAAAAACGCATGACCCCCGCCCCGCTCCCGCCCGCCGGCTCCCACGCCGCCCCGCAAGCCGCGCCCGCGCTGGCGCTGCGCGACGTGACGCTGGCCTACGGCGCCCGCAAGGTGCTGGACGGCCTGTCGCTGACCGTCCCCGCCGGCGCCTTCACCGCCGTCGTCGGCCCCAACGGCTGCGGCAAGTCCACGCTGCTGCGCGTGCTGGGCGGCGCGCTCGCGCCCACCCGGGGCCGCGCCCTGCTCGACGGCGCCGATCTCGCCGGCCTGCGACCCAAGGCGGTCGCGCGGCGGCTGGCCTACCTGCCGCAGGATCCGCAGGCGCCCGAACTGATCACCGTGCGCGACCTGGTCGCGCGCGGCCGCTATCCGCATCAATCGCTGCTGCGACTATGGAGCGAGGCCGACGCGCAAGCCGTCGACGCCGCGCTGGCCGATGCCGAGCTGACCGAGCTGGCGCAACGCCCGGTGCAGACGCTGTCCGGCGGCCAGCGCCAGCGCGTCTGGCTGGCGCTGGTGCTGGCCCAGGACACCGGCATCCTGCTGCTGGACGAGCCCACCACCTTCCTGGACATCCGCCACCAGCTGGACCTGCTGGACCTTTGCGCCCGCCTGCACGCGGCCGGCCGGACCCTGGTCGTCGTGCTGCACGACCTGAACCTGGCGTTCCGCTACGCCAGCCGCGTCGTCATGATGCGCGAAGGCCGCATCGCGGCCCAGGGCGCGGCCGATGAGGTGGTGACCGAGGAGGCGTTGCGCCAGGTGTTCGACCTGGACTGCCGGGTGATGCCCGATCCGGAGACCGGCAGTCCGATGATTGTGCCGCGCCGGGGCCGTCCCGAACCGCGACGCGGCCAGGCCTAGACTACTGGATCGACGTCGCCCCGGCCTGCGTCACGTCTTCCTGGGCTGCCTTGGCTTCGCAAGCCTGCGCCCGTTCCAACATCGTGTCGGTCAGGTTGGCCAATTGGTCGCACAGACTTTCCACGCCGCCCATCAATGCAGCCACCGTCCAGGCATCCAGCGGTTGCGCGCCTGTCGCATCCGGCTCGGACGCACTGTTACCGACCATGCGGGCGATGGTCTCTATCGCGTAACGGGTGCGGTCGATGAGGTGTAGATGAGAAAGTGGAACCAAGCCGTGCGCCGATGAAGCGTCGGTGGACCAAGGGTCTTGAATGAGGGGATGTTGCGTCATGGCGCAGCCTCCTGTAGCGGCGAAAGAGCCCGCTCCCTCAACTAACGGATGAGGCAAGCGGACACAAGGAAAAAGCCGCCTGGGCGGCTGTCCGCCATAGCTTTCCCAGCTTCCACTCCGGGATCGCCGTTGTCGCGGCGATGCCCGAAGTATAGGGCTGGCCATGCAGCGCAATGTCCGAAGGCGGACAAATCCGCTACACCCTCAACGCCACCCCCACCGGCCGATCCCCCGATATCGTCGTCCGGTGCATCTCGCGGTCAAACCCGTCGTAGTCATTCATCGCCAGGTGCTGGGTGCAGCGGTTGTCCCACAACGCCAGCGCGCCCTCGCTCCAGCGAAAGCGGCAGGTGAATTCCGGACGGGCGGCGTGCTCGTACAGGAATTGCAGCAGCGGTTCGCTTTCCTCCTGCGTCATGCCGTCGAAGCGCAGCGTGTAGGTGCTGTTCACATACAGCGCCTTGCGCCCCGTGGCCGGGTGCACGCGCACCACGGGGTGGATGACCTCCTGGACCGCGCGGTCGTCGGTGCGCACGTCCATCTTGTGCGCCGGATCGCCGTTGTTCACCACCGCCCCGCCCGAGCCATAAGAGCGCACGGCGCTGTGCACGGCGTTCAGGCCGTCCAGCATCTGCTTCAAGCGGTCGGACAGCGTGTCATAGGCGCGGTACATATTGGCCCACATGGTGTCGCCGCCGTAGGGCGGAATCACGCGGCCGTACAGCGCCGAGCCCAGCGGCGGTTCCTGCGCGTAGCTCATGTCGCTGTGCCAGAGGCCGCCGAACAGGCGGCGCTTGGTTTCGGCCTTGCCCTTCATCACCGGCAGGATGGCCGGATAGCCGTCCAGCGCGCGCACGAAGGGCACTTCCAGCAGTTCGCCGAAGCGGGCGCTGAAGTCGATGTGCTGTTGCGGCGTCAAGCGCTGGCCACGGAAAAAGATCACCAGGTTCTCGTGCAGCGCGCGGCGGATTTCCTCGAATACCTCGCCGGGCAGTTCGCGCGACAGGTCCACGCCGTCGATCTCGGCGCCCAGCGCGCCGGCGATGGGCCGGGTTTGCAGATGGCGATACGGATTGCTCATGACAGTCTCCTGCAGGTTCATTGGACTTTGATCTGGGCGCTGCGCACCAGCGCGCCCCACTTGTCGGTTTCGCTGGCGATATAGCGGCCAAAGCCGGCCGGCCCGTCGGCGACGACGATGCCGCCCATGGCCGCGATCTGCTCGCGCACGTCGGGCATGGCCAGCACCGCCAGCAGTTCCTGGTTCAGCCGTTCGACGATGGGCTTGGGCGTGGCGGCCGGCACCAGCACGCCGAACCAGCCCGAGATCTCGTAGCCCGGCAGGCCGGCCTCGGCCATGGTGGGCACGTCCGGCAATTGCGGCGAGCGCGTGGCGCTGGTGATGGCCAGCGCGCGCAGCTTGCCGGCCTTCACCAGCTGCAGCGCCGAGGGCATGTTGTCGAACATCATCGGCACATGGCCTGCCACGGTGTCGTTCAGCCCCGGCGCGCTGCCCCGGTACGGCACATGGGTCAGGCGGATGCCGGCGCTGCTGGCGAACAGTTCGCCGGCCAGGTGCAACGAGGTGCCGGTGCCCGGCGTGGCATAGCCCAGCGGCGCGCCTGGCGTAGTCGATCAGCTCCTTGACGGATTTCACCGGCAGCGCCGGGTTGACCACCAGCAGGTTCGGCACGCTCATCAGCATGGTGACCGGCGCCAGATCGCGCTGGGGCTTGTACGGCAGGTCGGGATACAGCGCAGGGTTGATCGAAATGGGGCCGATATTGCCCATCACGATGGTGTAGCCGTCGGCTGGCTGCTTGACCGCGTAGTCGGTGCCCAGGTTGCCGCCGGCGCCGGCCTTGTTCTCGACGATCACGGTCTGCTTCAGACGCTCTCCGAGTTTGTGGCTGACCAGCCGGGCCAGCATGTCGGTCGAGCCGCCCGGCGGGTACGGCACGATCCATTTGACGGGCTGGGCGGGCCAGGCCGTCTGCGCGCCGACGGGACAGGCGGCCACCGCCATCCCCGCCATCAGCGCAAGCGCGATGCGTTTCATATTTGTCTCCTTCCCTGGCCGCGGGTCTTGCCGTCGGCATCGTTTATGGATATAGTTCACCAGGTGAACATGTAGATCACTTAATGAACGAATGAAGAATAATAGATCGATCCAGAGGTGTCTAGCGATCCTGCGCGCCTTCGGCGGCAACGGCCGGCCCACGCTGGCGGACCTGGCGCGCGCGGTGGACCTGCCCCACCCCACGGTGCTGCGCTTCCTGCTGACGCTGGAGGAAGAGGGATACACGGCGCGCGAGGACAGCCGCTGGCGCCTGACGCCGCAAGTGTTCGAGCTGGGCTTCGCCGCGCTGGACAGCCTGGGCGTGTCCGGCGCCGTCGAGGAAACCTTGCAGCAACTGGCCGAGGCCTACTCGGGCACCTCGAACCTGGGCGAAGCGCATGCCGACGGCGTGATCATCATCGGCCGCGCCATGGCGCCGGCGGAACGACGCCGGTTGGTGGTGATGAACCTGCGCGTGGGCAGCGTGCTGCCGACCGCGAGCGCGCTGGCCGGCGCGCTGCGCCTGCCGCCCGGCGAATGTTGCACGCTGGACTATCCGGACAGCAATCAGGTCTCGGTGGCCGTGCCGGTGCCGGGGACCGGCGCGCGCGTGCTGTCCATCGGCATCTCCACCGGCGTGCAGGAAGCGCCCGGGGAACGCATTCGTGATGAGATCGTGCCCGCGCTGCAGGACGCCGCCGAACGCGTCAGCCGGCTGATCCGGCTGGCGCCGGTGTAAGGCCGCCACTCAGGGTTTGTTCTCCCTGGACGAACGCGGCGGTAGCGGTAGATTGAAGGCTGCCGACCCCTTCGAGGCGCACATGATGATCAAATCGATCCTGATGGCAGGTTTGCTTCTGGCCCTCGCCCTGCCCGTCCGCGCCGCCAGCGACGGCACCGACAGCGATTGCATCGTCGCCAAGGACGGCACGCTGTTCAATCAATGCAATTACGCCGTGGATGTGGGCTTCTGCGTCGAGAACCCACGGCAGACCAGGAATTTCTACGACAGCTCCGAGGCTTTCCGCTGCCCCAACGGCGGGCTCAGCACGCTGGGCCCGGGCAAGAAGGAAGGCAATATTCTCAACGGCACGGTGCATTGGTTCGCCTGCGCCACCAAGTATCGCGGCGGCGGCAAATGGGGCTATGTCAAGGGTTCTGGCTACCGGGGGCACTGCACGCAGAACGCGTCGGACGCCAATGCCCGCGCCGCCCCTGGCGCCCTGCAAGCCCGAGAGCCCGAGGTATGGGGCGAGGCGTTCGAGTGCAATAACTGGATTCCGGACCAGCCTGAGGTCTTGCGCACGCTGGACCCCGCCACCAAGAAGCTGATGTGCAAGTCCGCTCGCTCGGCCAGCGCCTTGGACGTCGCCGCGCGCGCCTACACCGAACGCAAGACCGCCGAAGTCCGGGCGGCGCAGCGCAAGCATGATGAAACAACGCGGGCCGAACAACAGCAGCGCGACGACGCTGCCCGCAATGCTCGCAACACGGCCGTGTCTACCCCAACCCAGCCGCCAAACCGTCAGCCGCAACGGAACACCCCGAACGGATGGCGACAGGTGAATGCGACCGACTGCATGAAAGAGCAGAAGGCGCTTGAGAGCGTTTTCATTGCGACAGGCTATGACAAGCTCGTCCAGGAGCCGGCGCGAAAAAGCGTTCAGCGCCTGGTGAACAACTACATCGAGGACATCAATACGTTTGATAAAGGGAAAGTGCTTGAGTTGCTGACTCGCTTCGACAAGAACATGTGGGACTACCACGATCGTGTGCGATACGCCGCATCTTCCAGCGAATACATGGCTCGCCAGCCAAAAAGAGACCTCTCCAGTGCAGAGATGCAATACTGCTTTCTACGGGCCAGGCTGAGCAAGGATTAGGACTTGAGCCACCGGACTTGATAGCATGGCGGGCCCCTTCCGTTCCGGTTTCGGGACACACGCGGAGCCCGCATGCAGCACATCCACGAACGTCTACTCGCGCGCCTGGCCGCCCTTGGCTGGACCGTGGAGCGTACCGCCCCGGCCGGCGCGCCAGCGCCAGCCCTGCCGGCCGCGCATCGGGATTTCCTCGACCGCTACTCGCTGCTGTGCCGCGCCGACGAAACCGCCTGGTTCCTGTCGGCCGCCGACTACGCCGGCACGGCCGACAGCGCCTTTGCCTGGGATGAGTTCAAGCGCCTGAGCCTGGAAGCCGCGCTGGATGACGAGGACCGCCAAGCCATAAGTACCTTCTGGGACCGCCACCTGCCCGTGTTGATGAGCGTGGCCGGCGACTACGAGTTCCTGGCGATCGACCAGACCACCGGCGCCGTCGTGCACGGCATCGAACCCGAGTTTGAAGTGGTGACGGTCGTGGCCGACAGCTGGGCGGGCTTCTGCGAAGCCGTCATCGCGGGCCGCGTGTTGCCGGCGCTGTTCAAGCAGGCCTCCTGACATGGGCAACAAGCAGGCCCGCGCCCTGAGCCGCCCCAAGGATCGCGCCGTCCAGGCCGTTTGCGATCGGTTTGAACTGTCGGTCAGCTACGCGCCGCCCAGCCTGCGCCTGACGCTGCGCACCGACCTGCCCGCCAGGACGCGGGTCGAGCTGGAGATCACGCGCCTGTTCCTTGAACAAGGCGGTCAGCACTGGTACTGGACCATGCTGGAATTGGCCGCGCCGGTGGCGCCGCTCGACGACGGCACGATGGGCCTGATGCTGGAATACACGGTGGACGAGCTCGACGCCAAGGGCCTGGCATCCTATCGCTCGCTGAAGCGCAGCATGGGGCTGCGGATGGCGGCAGCGCCGTCCGTGGAGACTCGGATCGCGCTGAACGCGCCGGCCAGGGAACATCAGTTCGGGCTGTGCAATCGGGGCTTGTCCGGCCTGGCGGTCAAGACCGACCCGTCGCGGCATTACCTTGAGCAGGAAGCGACCATCGCCCTGCCCTTGAGCGCAGCGGCGATGGCAAAGCTCGATATCGCTTCCTGATCCGAGATCCGACCTACAGCATGTGCGCCAGGAACTCGCGCGTGCGCGCCTCGCGCGGGGCGCGGAAGAATTCCTGGGAATCGGCCTGCTCGACGATGCGGCCGTCGTCCATGAAGACCACGCGGTGCGCGACTTCGCGGGCGAAGCCCATTTCGTGGGTGACGACCAGCATGGTCATGTGCTCGTCGGCCAGCTGCTTCATGGTGCGCAGCACCTCGCCGGTCAGCTCGGGATCCAGCGCCGAGGTCGGTTCGTCGAACAGCATGATGTCCGGTTCCATGGCCAGCGCCCGCGCGATGGCCACGCGCTGCTTCTGTCCGCCGGACAGGCGGCCCGGATAGTTGTCGCGCTTGTTCAGCAGGCCGACCTTGCGCAGCAGTTCCTCGGCCTTGGGCACGATGGCGTCGCGCGGCATGCGCTTGACGGTCAGCGGCGCCTCGATGACGTTCTGCAGCACCGTCATGTGCGGGAACAGGTTGAACGACTGGAACACCATGCCCATCTTGCGGCAGATGCGGCGCACGTCCGCGTCGGACGCGTACTGGCTGCGGCCGCCGGCGGCGGCCTGGGCCAGGAACTCGCCCTCCACGGCGATGCTGCCCTGGTCGATGGTCTCAAGGTGGTTCAGGCAGCGCAGGAAGGTGCTCTTGCCCGAGCCGGACGGCCCGATCACCGCCACCACCTCGCCCTTGGACAGGGTCAGCGACACGCCGTCCAGCACGCGGTTGGCGCCGAAGGACTTGACGATGCCGTCGGCCTGGATCATGACGGGACGATCCATGGGATTACTGGTCGTACTTGGCATAGCGCTTTTCCAGATGCTGGAAGAACCACGTCAACACCAGCGTCATGATCAGGTAGAAGGCGGCGGCCACCAGGAAGGGCGTGGTGGTGAAGTCCCGCTGCACAATGCCCCGCGCCGTGCGCAGGATGTCGTTCAGGGCCAGCACGTAGATCAGGGAGGTGTCCTTGACCAGCGTGATGGTCTCGTTGCTCATGGGCGGCAGCACGCGCTGCACCATCTGCGGCAGCACGATGCGGCGCATGGTCTGCAGATAGCTCATGCCCAGCACCTTGCTGCCCTCGTACTGGCCACGGTCCACCGACTGGATGCCGGCGCGGAAGATCTCGGCGAAGTACGCGGCGTAGTTCAGCGCGAAGGCCACCACGGCGGCCGGGAAGTCCGGCAGGCGCACGCCGATCACCGGCACGAAGGGCAAGGCGAAATAGATGAACAGCATCTGCAGCATCAGCGGAGTGCCCCGCATCAGCCAGATATAGCCGTTGACCAGCTGGCTCAATGCGCGCCACCGCGAGATGCGCGCCAGCGCCAGCGCCAGCCCGAGCGGCACGGCCAGGGCCAGCGTGATGAAGAACAGCGTCAAGGTGACTTTCGCGCCTTGCGCCAGGGGCCCCAGGAGGGAGAGTACGTAGTCCATGCAGAGGAAGGTTCGCGCCGCGCGGGGCGGACGCAGAGTCGTGGACGGGCGCGCGCCGGGCGCGCGGGCGCCGCGCCCGCGGCCACGAGGCCGGTGGGCGCGTCCGTGCCGTTTACTTGATGATGTTGGCGCCGAACCACTGGGTGGCGATGCGGCCGGCGGCGCCGTCCTGCTTCATCTCGCCCAGGGTCTTGTCCAGCTTGGCCAGCAGGTCGGCGTCGTCCTTGCGCACGCCGACGCCGTAGTCCTCGGTGCCGAAGTTCTCGTCCAGCACGCGGTATTCACCGGCGCGCTTGCTGATCAGGTAGCGGCCCACCACTTCGTCCACGACGATGGCGTCCAGGCGGCCGGCGGCCAGGTCCATCAGGGCCGTGACGTTGTCGCCGAACTTCTTGACTTCCTTGATGCTGCCGGCGACCGGATCCTTGGCGATGGCGTCGGTGGCGCTGCTGCCGTCCTGCGCGCCGACGACCTTGCCGGCCAGGTCGGCCTTGACCTTCACGGGCGAGGCGGTGCCGACCACGATGATCTGGTGGTTGGCCATGTAGGGCGCGGTGAAGCTGATGTTCTTCTTGCGCTCTTCGGTGATGGTCAGGCCGTTCCACAGCACGTCGACGCGCTTGCCGTTCAGCTCGGCTTCCTTGGCGCTCCAGTCGATGGGCTTGAACTCGACTTCCATGCCCAGGCGCTTGCTGGCTTCCTTGGCCATGTCGATGTCGAAGCCGACGATCTGGTTGTTCGCGTCGCGGAAACCCATGGGCGGGAAGTTGTCGTCCAGGCCGACGACGACCTTGCGGGCCTGCGCCGGGGCGTTGGCGGCGGCCTTGGGCGCGTTGTCGCTCGGGCCGCAGGCGGCCAGCAGCGAGCTTGCGGTCACGAGAAGAACAGCAGTCAGTTTTTTCATGGTTTTGGAAGCGCGCGGGGCGCGAGAATGAAGAAGCCGGTGGCTGGGTAGGTGCAGCGAGGCGGTATTTTAGCCCTCATTGATCGGGCTGCGGCCGATTTGGGGCCGCAACAGGGAAAACCACGCCCCGGGCCGTGCCGCGCGCGCCATGGCGACAAGCCGCATTGAACCGCGCTCAACGGCTCGCAACGGCACTCAAGCGCCCATGGCCTGGCCCAGGCGCCCGGCGCAGGCCAGCGCCTCGTCCCACAGCCGGCGCGTCAGCGCGCCCGCGTCTTCCTCGCGCGCCAGCGCGCCGGCCTCGCCGGCCCACAGCAGCGAGAAATCGCCCTTGCCGGCCTTTTCGAACGCGGCCTTCAGCGGATCGACCGCGCCGGTCGCCAGCGGGAACACCGGCGCCGCGTCGCTCATCGGCCCCTGCTCGCGCATGAAGCGGGTCAGCAGCCCGCGCGCGGGCCGGCCGGTGTACAGATTGGTCAGGCGGGTGGTGTCGTCGCGCGCCTCGCGCACGGCCTGGCGGTGGATCTCGGAACGGCCGGCTTGCGGCGTCAGCAGATAGGCCGTGCCGATCTGCACCGCGCTGGCGCCCAGCGCGAAGGCCGCCGCGATGCCGCGCCCATCGGCGATGGCGCCGGCGGCGATCACCGGCACCCGCACCGCGTCCACCACCTGCGGCAGCAAGGCATACAGGCCCGGCTGGGCATGGATGTCGTCGGTCAGGAACATGCCGCGATGGCCGCCGGCTTCGGCCCCCTGGGCGATGATGGCGTCCACGCCGCGCGCGTCCAGCCAGCGCGCTTCCTCGACCGTGGTGGCCGAGGACAGGATCATGGCGCCGCTGCGGCGCACGCGCTCCAGCAGGTCCTCGGGCGGCAGGCCGAAATGGAAGCTGACCACGGCCGGACGGGTGTCCTCGACGACCTCGCACATGGCCTCGTCGAACGGCGCGCGGCCCGGTCCGCTGCCTGCGGCCGACAGGTCCAGCCCGGCCTCGGCGTAGTACGGCGCCAGGGCCTCGCGCCAGCGCGCCTGCGCGGCCGCGTCGGGCGCGGGGGCGACATGGCTGAAGAAATTGACGTTGAACGGCGCGCCGGTATGCGCGCGGATATCGGCGATCTGCGCGCGCAGCGCGTCGGCGCCCAGCGCCGCACAGGCCAGCGAGCCCAGGCCGCCCGCCTGGCAGACGGCAGCGGCCAGCGGGCTGAAGGAGCCGACCATCGGCGCTTGGATCAGGGGCAGTTTCGACGGCAGGGATTTCTTCATGGTCGGGTCCGGGAATCAGGGGCGCGCCCTTAGAGGGCGGGAATGCATCAGCCGCTCAGCGTACTCGGCGAAATGCGCAGCCGTAAGCATGCCAGACTTGGGATCGTCCGGCTTGTGGACTCTGGCGCCCATCTTGTCGCCGCGCCGCCTGCCCTGGCAGCCCCGCCCAGGGGTGGATTTCGTGCGTGCGTATCTGCGGGACGGCGCACTAGCGCCCCGCCCGCGCCTTGCGCCCCGCCGCAACGCTCAGGCCCGCCGCCAGCGCGCCGCAGGCGAAGATCGCCAAGGGCAGCGCGGCCGGTCCCTGCGGCGCCAGGCTGACGGTGTAGCCGATGGCGGCGGACATCAGGTAGTGCAGCGTGCCCATCAGCGCCGAGGCCACGCCCGCCTGCTTGCCGGCATGGCTCATGGTCAAGGCGGTGAGATTGCCGAAGATCATGCCCAGCGCGCCGACGGCGACGGCCAGCAGGCCCGCGTACACGGCGAACGGCGCCAGTCCGGCCCGCAGCGCGCCGAACAGCGCCAGCCCCGCCAGCGCATGCGCGCCGATGCCGGCCAGCATGATGCCTTCGGCCTGCCGCCCCTGGCCGAGCAACCGGTTGCTGATCGCGCCGCCCAGCACCAGCGCCACCGAATTGCCCGCGAACAGGTAGCTGAACTGCGGCGCGCTCAAGCCGAAATGCCCGGTGAACACAAAGGCCGAGGCGCTGATGTAGTTGAACAGCGAACCCAGCACGAAGCCGCCTGCCAGCGTGTAGGCCATGAAGGCCGGATGCCGCAGCTGCCGGCCATAGGCGCGCAGGATGGCGCCGGCCTTGAGCGGCGCGCGGCGTTCCGGCGGCAAGGAATCCGGCAGTGCGCGCCAGCCCCACAGCAGTCCGGCCGCGCCCAGGCCCGCCAGCACCCAGAACACCGTGCGCCAGCCGCCATGGCCCAGCAGATAGCCGCCCAGGATGGGCGCGGCGATGGGGGCGATCATCATCACCTGCATCAGCAGCGAGAAGATGCGCGCCGATTCCGCCACGCCGCACAAGTCCGCCACGATGGCGCGCGGCGTCACCAGCCCGGCCGCCGCGCCCAGCGCCTGCACGAAGCGCGCGGCCAGCAGCCATTCCACCGTCGGCGCCAGCGCGGCAATCACCGAGCCCACGACGAACACCGCCACGCCGGCCAGCAGCGGCAGGCGGCGGCCATAGCGGTCCAGCAAGGGGCCGTACAGGGCCTGGCCGATGGCCAGCCCGGCCAGGAACACGGACAGGGTCTGCTGGATGCGGCCCGCCGACACGCCGAAATCGTCGGCGATGGCGGGCATGCCCGGCAGGTACATGTCGATCGCCATCGCATCCAGCGCGGTCAGCAGGGCCAGCAGCAGGATCAGGCCGGCGCCGATGAGATCGCCGTGGCGCGTGGTGGTGGTCGCGCCGTTCATGCCTTGCGCTCCGGCCCGAGAGCGTGCTCCAGCGCATCGGACAGCACGCGCTGCATGGCGTGCAGCCGCGCGCCCGCCTGCCCGGCGTTGGTGTAGACCAGCTTGACCTGCACGGCGTCGACCAAGCCCAGGTAGGCCTCGCCATAACGCGCCGCTTCCGCCTTGGCCAGCTTGCCGCGCTTGCCGGCCCAGGCGCGCAGCCGGGCGTCGAAATCGGCGCGCAACTGCGCCAGATAGGTTTCATAGCCGGCGGTGATGGCGGCTTCCAGCGCGTCCGGCGTGACGTAGCTGGCGCGCAGCAGGAAGCGCAGCGGATCGGATTGGCCGTGACGTCCGATCAGGTGGGCGCAGTATTCGGAGCCGGGCAAGGCGTCCTGTGGCTCGTCCTCGAAGCATTGCCGGGCCACCGCCATTTCCTGCGCCAGCGCGTCGCCGAAGATCTCCATGTACAAGGCGTCCTTGCTGGCGAAGTGCGTGTAGAGCGAGGCCTTGCGGATGCCGACGGTGTCGGCGATATCGGCGAGCGATGCCCCTTCGTAGCCGTGGCGGGCGAAATGGCCGAGCGCGGCGTCGAGGATGCGCTGGACGGCGGGAGTGCGTGTCATGGCGGGAATTCCTGGGTCTGTCCGTGGCGGGCCGGACGCGCTGCGCACGGCAGGCGCGGCCCCTGGATGCGACAGACTATATACTAACTACCGATCGGTAGTCTAATTGGATGACATACCCGATCGACAGCCGCGCCCTGGTCGGCGGACGCCCGCCCCGCTAGCCCGCCCCACTAGCCCGCGTCCGCCTGGACGCCGGACTCCGGCTCCGTTCTTTCAAAGCGCGCGGCGGTTTTGCGGAATGGAATGACCGGCAAGCGCGTCAGCGCCGCCCAGGCCAAGGCCAGCGTCAGGGCGCACGCGCCGAAGAATACGCTGAAGGCGTGCACGGCTTCCTGCGCCGCCGCGTCGCCCGCCACCGTGCCCTGCGCCGCATGCGCCGTCTCGAGCTGGCTGCCCAACGGCCCCAGCAGGTGCAGCACCACCGCGCTGAAAACGGCCACGCCGATAGCCCCGCCCACCGCGCGGAAAAAGGTGTGCACGGCAGTGGCGATGCCGATATCGCCCGCCGGCACCGAGTTCTGCGATGCCACCATCATGGGTGGCAGGCTCGCGCCGATGCCCACGCCCAGCAGGAAGGAAAGGCCAACGACGGCAGCCAGGGCAAGCGTGCCCGCCGCCACCGCAAGCACCAGGAACGCGGCCGTCGCCACGGCCAGGCCCACCAGCGGCGACAGCTTGTACCTGCCGGTGAAACGCATGTATTGCCCCGACAGGTACGACCCCAACACCACGCCGAACAGCGGCGCCGTCAGCAGAACGCCGGCCTGGCCCACCGTCTTGGCGCGACACAACTGCAAGTAGAGCGGCAGATAAATGCTCAAGGCCATGTTCACCATCGTGATGAGAATGGCGCCGATCGAGGTGACGACGATGATCCGGTTGCGCAGGATGGAAATCGGCAGCAGCGGCTCGCTCGCGCGTTTCTGCCAGGCCAGGAACAAGGCGCCAAGCACGACGCTGGCGCTGAACAGCCCCAGGATCACCGGTGAGTCCCAGGCATGCTGGCGGCCGCCCCAGGCCAGCGCCAGCAGCACGAACACGGTCGCCCCGACCATCAGCAGCGCTCCCGGATAGTCGATGCGATGCTGGCGCCGCCGCGCGGACAGATCGGCCAGCGTGAACCAGCTGAGTACGATGGCCAGCAGGATGAGCGGCAATTTGAACCAGAATATCCAGCGCCAGGAATAGTATTCCGACAACAGCCCGCCCAGCACCGGCCCGGCCAGGCTGGAGACGGCATAGGTGCCCGAGATGTAGAGCTGGTAGCGACCCCGCTCGCGGGGCGACAGGATATCCGCGACGATGGTGTTTGGCAGCGCCATCAGGGCGCCGCCGCCCAGGCCCTGAATCGCCCGGCCGCAAATCAGCATGTCCAGATTCACGGCCAGGCCGCACAGCAGCGTGCCGGCCAGGAACAGGCCGAGCGCGGCCACGACCACGCTGCGCCGTCCATGGATGTCACTCAGCCTTCCTGCCAGCGGCGTGCTGGCGATCGAGGTCAGCAGATAGGCGGTCACGACCCACGACACGTTGCCGAAGCCGCCGAACTCGGCGGCGATGGGCACCAGCGCCGGCGCCACGATGGCCTGGTCGATGGTGCCCAGCAACATGACGAGGATCAGGCCGGAAAAGATGATGTGCACCTGCCTGGGGCTGTAGCGCTCCGGCGCGTCGGGGGTGGCGTGGGTCACGATGCGGACCTCATGCCGGCGTCGCGGCGAGGGCTTGCGGCTGCCCGGCGCTGGACGGCTCGGCGTAGATGTGGCGCGTGACGCCGCCGTCTTCCCGCACCAGTGAGCCCAGCGCCGCATGCTGGGGCAGATTCTGCAACCTGAGCAGGATCAGGCCGGTCCCGGCATCCGGATTGCCGATCGCATGCGGACACCATGCCGGCACGAATACCACGTCGCCCTCGCTGGCCGGCCGCTGCTCGGACGAGGCTCCCAGGCTGAACGCCGCCCGGCCCGACCGGACGATGTACAGATGCCAGAACGAGTGCCGGTGCGAGGCCGTGGTCTCGCCGGGCGCCAGCGCCTGGATCACCAGCGACAGCCCCGGCGCGACGGCGCCGCGCTCGGACGCGCCGCCCAGCGCCAGCGTGCCTTGGGAATTGCCCGGCCAGGCGCTCAAGGCCGTTTCGATCTCGGCCCATTTCCAGGCAACGGGATCGACGCGCGCCTGCGCCGTCTGCGCGAGATAGTCAGAGTAGGCAATGATTTCACCGTGAATGGGGCGCATGTTCTTGCTCCTGGGTATCCTGGACTGTCGGGTTCAACACATGATCGGGGTGGGCCTGCGCGAAGGCCGGCAGGCGCAGGCAGGCGTCGGAAATGCGGGAGATCGTCGGCCATGCCCCGAGCTCCAGGCCGTTGCGGCCGGCGGTGTGCGCCTGCGGCACCAGCGCGATATCCGCCAGCGACGGGCGGTCGCCATGGCTGAATTCGCCGGTCGACGGATCGCGGGACAACAAGGTTTCCAGGGCATCGAAACTCTGCCCTATCCAGTGGTGCTGCCAGGCCCGGACCTGCGCATCGTCATGCCCCAGTCGCTGCTTGAGATAGGCGCCGACTCGCATCGAGCCCAGCGCATGCGTATCCGCGGCGATCACCTGGAACAGCGCGCGCACCCGGGCCGCGCCGGCCGGATCCGGCGGCAGCAAGGGAGGCTGGGGGAATCGCGCCTCCAGATACTCGATGATGGCCAGCGATTGCGTCAGGATCCGGTCCCCATCCTCCAGGGCCGGCAGCAGGCCCTGCGGATTGATCGTCAGATAGGCTGGCGCTCGATGCTCCGCCTGACTCAGGTCGTGAGTGACGGTCCGGTACTCGACACGCTTCAGATTCAGCGCGATCCGCACCCGGAACGACGCCGACGACCGTTGAAATCCGTGCAGTGTTATCAAGAATATCTCCCGATCAGAATGGGACGCGGCCTCATGCCGCGACCCGCGACGCCAGCAAGCTCGCGGCGTACAGGTCCGGCGCCGGCCGGGCCGGCTGCGTCGCGGCGATGCCGATCGTGGCGATCAGCTCGCGCACGCACTGATCGGCGTCGCGTGTCTGGCGCGAGGCGATGCGCGGACGCGGCAGCGCGTGCGTATAGAAATGCGGGCCCTCGACCGGGAAGCCGACGATCCAGATGCGCGCCTCCGACACGCCGTCCGCGCCGACGGGATGCAGCTGCTGATCGATCTCTACGCCGCCCGGGTGATACCCGCCATTCAGGTAAGGCCGGACCAGTCCCCGGCCCAGCAGGCTGTCGGACAGCGGCGACGCATCGGTCAACGGAGAATAGGCATCCAGCCTGGCCACGATGAGCACGTCCGCCTGGCTGGTTTCCACGCGCTCGCCATAGCGCGCTTCGATGCGGAACCGCGCGCCGGCCTCGTCCGCTCGCAGCCGGGCCCCCGGTCCGCCTGCGATGTCGATGATCCCGGCCGCGTGCAGCGCCAGGTATTCGAGATTGCGACGCCTGGGCGGACCAAAGGAAATGCGGTTGGTGACGGCGTTGAACTCTTCCACGAAGTAGCGGTGCGACGCGGGCGTCAATCCGCCGTACTCCACGGCGCTGCGCAGCGCCTCGCGCGTATCGCGCAGCACGTCCGTGGCCGCCTTCACCGGACTGCCCAGATTGCCCGCCTCGGCCTCGCGCAGGTCGGCGCGCACCAGTGCATCGAAAAAAGCCCGGAACTCGGCCAGCGACCCGAACTGACGCTTGCGCAGCGGCCACAGGATGTCCTCGATGGCGTCGCGCTCGGCCTGGCTGGGCACGAACGTGGCGGCATCCACGTCGCGACCAGTGGCGGCGACGCGGTGCGCGTAGGCCATTTCCTGGATGATCAGGGGCAGCACGTCCTCCTGGAAATCCAGCCGGCCGTCGCCGCTGGCCGCGATCCGTGCCTGCCGACGGGACTGCACGGCCTGCGGCGTGAAATAGCGCGCCTGGTGCCGGCCGGTCAGCCCTTTCTGGTTGATGCCGCGCGCGGCGAAAGGCAGGCAGTTGCGCGAGAACAGCAGCAGGCCCGGCTCCTTGCCTGAGCGCTGGTAGCGCAGGTCGCCGGCCGCGTCCTCGACGTAGCGACCGCCGCGTCCGGTGGTCAAGGCCGCGATGACGTCATGCGCGGTCAGTCCGAATCCCTGTATGGCGACCGTGGCCGTGGCGGGAATCTGCGCCAGCGCGTGTATCGGATACGGCGACGGGTAGTACTCCAGGCTCGGATTGACCCGCTTGCACCGCTCGACGAACGAGAGGAATTGGCGGTCTTCGGCACTGGGCTTGCGGTAGCCGTGGCCCGTGGTCAGAAAGACATAGTCGGCGGCCCGCCTGGCACCGTTTTCCAGCGCCAGCTCGAAGCCACCGTCGTGCCGGGCGATGTCCACGACGCGGGTCTTGTGGTGATACACGCCGACATGCGCCGGCAGCAGGCCGACCACGCGCCGATAGACCCAGGACAGGTATTCGCCCAGCAGGCTGCGCGGCAGATGGTCGGCGTCGGTGATGGCCCGACCCGAATCCTCGAAGGTGCGCAGGTATCGATCGCCATGCCGCCGGTAGCCGCTCAGGTGCGCCCATTGCACCAGGGACAGCCCTTCCTCGCCACCGGCGACGCTGCCTGGGGCGAACATGGTTACCTGCGAAGCCACGGTATTGATGAGCAGATGGTCGGACTGGCCGGCGGGATGGACGCCCTGGCCGCAGTCGCCCGGTTCGAACACCTCGATGTCCAGGCGGCTTGCTTCCGGCAGTGAATGCGCATGTTCCAGGATGCGCTCCAGCACCGTCAGGCCCCTGGGGCCCATGCCCACGATCGCCACGGCTATTGTTTTCATCAGAGTTCGCTCCCAAGTCCATGCGCCAACGGAACCGCGAAAGGCCGGCCGCCGCCCGTGGCGACTTGCGCGCGCTCCGCGTAGGTGTCGAGGGGATGCCGGTGCAACGCCACGATCCCGTCCGCGCCGCGCACGGGCGGAAAGCGCGCCAGCACCGCCGGGTCATGCCCGGGAATGATGTGCTCCGGCCCGTCCGCCAGTTCCTCGATGCGGCGATGACCGTCCAGCATCCGGCCCACGTCGAGCACGATGGGAAACGGCCGGCGGGCGCGCAGGTTGTCCCAGTAATGCGCGGCATCGCTGGCCAGCACCAGCCAGCCTCTCTCGGTCGCGACGCGCACCACCTGCAGGCCTGCCGTGTGCCCGCCGATCAGGTGCAGGCTGACGCCGGGCGCGATCTCGGCATCGCCGTCGTGGAACACCAGCTGGCCGGCATGCAGCCGCTCGACGGCCTGGGCCACGTCCCGAGCCTCGAAGGGGCTGCGCATCGCCGCGTGACACATGCAGCGACCCGTGCAATACGACATTTCCTTTTCCTGCAGGTGCAGGCGCGCCTTGGGAAACGCGGCGATATTGCCCGCGTGGTCATAGTGCATGTGGGTCACGACGATGTCCTCGACGCTGTCGGCGGCGATGCCGATCTGCTTGAGCAGATCCACTGGCGAGGCCAGATAGCGACGCCCTCTCCTGACAGCCATGTCCGCCGAAAACCCGGTATCCACCAACAGGGTCCTGGCCGGATTGCGGATCACCCACACATAGAAGTCCAGCGGCATCGGGGCATTGTCATGCGGGTCCTCGCCCAGATAGTTCGCCGCGCTGCGCCGCTCCGCGTGCGTGGCGTACCGCAGCGCGTAGACCTCATACACCGCGCCCGCCGTCCGGCCGCTCATTCGATCACCTCCAGGTCGCTGGGCGCGTGCCAGCCCGAGCGCGACGCGCCCGCCGGTACAATAGGAATCGTCGGCGACGGGGCGACGCCGTCCTGCTGGAAGAAAAAGCGCTTCTCCCCGAACGCCGGCTGCAACTCGTCCAGCCAGGTTGCCAGCGGATCGAACCGGGCGTAGAACGGGCGGCGTACCCAATCCGGATTGCGTGCCTGCAGGAACTGCAGGGCGAAGACCTTTTCGCCGGCCAGATCGACAATGCCGTCGACCAGCACCTTCCCGGGAAAGGCGCTCATGGACGGCCCGCGCACCGTGCGCGCCAGTCCGGACACCGAGCGGTAGGCCTGCTGGAAAATATCGTAGGCGCGCGCCAACGGCAGCTTGAAGTAGTCGCTGGGCCCCGTGTCGCGCTCCACGAACATGTAGTACGGAACCGCGCCCAGCCGCACGCCGGTGGTCCAGAGTTCCGCCCAGTCCGCCGGATTCTCATTGATGTGGCGTATCAACGGCGCCTGGATCCGCACGGTGGCGCCGGTGGCGATGATGCGGCGCAGCGCCTGCTGCGCGATCGGATGCCGTAGCTCGGCAGGATGGTTGTAGTGGCCCATCAGGGCCAGGTTCCTGCCGCTGCGCACGACGGTTTCGAACAGCCGCAGCAGATCGTCGGCATCCTTGTCCGTCACGAACCGCTGCGGCCAGTAGGCCACCGCCTTGGTGCCGATTCGGATGTTCTGGATATGCGCCAGGTCAGGCGCCAGCAAGGGCTCGATGTAGTCGGTCAGTGACCGGGCGTTCATGACCAGCGGATCCCCGCCCGTGATCAGCACGTCCGTCACTTCGGCATGACGCCGCAGGTAGGTGGCCAGATCGGCGGACGCCCGGGCGTCGAACTTCAGCTCTTCCATGCCCACGAACTGCGGCCAGCGGAAGCAAAATGTGCAATAGGCGTGGCAGGTCTGCCCGGCGCTGGGAAAGAACAGCACCGTTTCCTTGTACTTGTGCTGCACCCCGGCCAGCGGCACCCCGTCCAGTTGCGGCACGTTGTGCGTCATCTGGCCGGCCGGATGCGGGTTCATGCGCATGCGAATGGCATGCACGCGCTGCTGTATCTCGGCCTCGGACGCGCCCGCCGACAGCAGGTCGCGTATCGCGGCGTACTCCGGCTCGCGCAGCATGTCCCGATGAGGAAAGGTCAGCCGGTAGATGGGATCGTCCGGCACATTGTCCCAATCGATCAGTTCCTCCAGCACATAAGCATTGACGCGAAACGGAAGGACCCGGGAAACCACCTCGACCGCTTCGCGCAGATCGGCGCCCAGCAGATTCCACTGCGGCGCCTGCCTTATGGTTTGCCTGGTGTACGGCTTGAACTTCCATGCTTGCTCGCCCGGCATCATCAACCTCGCTGCGTTCATGTGGGCGAACGTGGGCATCGCGCTTTCCGGTGGGCCGTTCGCCTGTCACCCACGTCCGCAATCTAGCAAGTCTCATCCCACATAAACAGTTATGATCCGATATATCAACCATTTCTATAATTAATAGATACCATGCGTCCACATCTGGATCTTTCCGCGGTGGAGGCCTTCGTCCTGGTGGCCGACTTGCGCAGCTTCACGCACGCGGCCGAAGCCCTTGGACTGACCCAGGCCGGCGTCAGCCTCAAGCTGCGGCGGCTCGAAGGCGCGGTTGGACGGCGCCTGCTGGACCGGACGCCCAGGCAGGTGCGCCTGTCCACGGATGGCGAGGCCTTCCTGCCGCACGCCCGCACCCTGCTCGCCGCGCAAGAGCTGGCGCTGATGACCCCGCCCGAACCCGAACGCGAGCTGACCATCGCGATCAGCGACCATGTGGCCGGTCCCGAGCTGCCCGAGATCCTGGCCAGGGTGCACGCCTGCGATCCCGCGCTGATGCTGAAAGTGCGGGTCAACTATTCGCGCAACGTCATCGCGCAGTTCGACGACGGCCTGGCCGACGTGGCCGTGGTCAGGCGCCAAGGCAAACGTCGCGATGGCGAGCTGCTGTTCGAGGACCAGTACGGATGGTTCGCCAGCGTCGGCGCCAGGCTGGACGGCAAGCTGCTGCCCTTGATCACCGTCACCGACGAATGCGGCGTGGGCGAAACCGCGATCCGGCTCCTGGCCGCGGCCAAGACCCCCTGGATTGACGCATTTCTTGGCGGCGGCGTCGCCACCGCGATCGCCGCGGCCCGTTCGGGCATCGGCGTGCTGCCCCTGCCCCGGCGGCTGGCGACAGCCGGGCTGATCGATGTGGGCGGCGCGCTGGCGCTTCCACCCTTGCCCGGCGCGCAGGTCATGATGCACGCCAGGCGATTCGATGCCCAGACCACGGCGACGCTGCGCGTGTTGGCCGCGGCCTTTCGCAGCGCGGCCGCCCAGCCCTGAGTCACCGCGCCGCCATCCGTCTGGTCGCGGCGATAGATAAACTAAGCAGATTTGCGTATTTCGGCGCCAGGCCACGCCGGCCTATAGTCCGTCGGCGGAATTTTCCTTCGCGATGAACGAGATCCCCGAACGGAGTTCGTGAAGATGAAGCGACAACGCAGTCTGCAACCCCACCCCCGATCGTCCGCCGCCGACGCCGACCACAGCCTGGCGGTGCGCGGCACGGATCTTCAGAAGGCCATGGAACACGTCGCGGCCATCGCCGGCGACAACCCTGCCCATGCCTTCGAGACCGCCATGCATGCCGTTACCAGCCAGCTCGCGCAAAGCGCGGCGGCCAGCGGCGCCCCTGCATGTGCTCCTGGCCCCATGCATGGGCCGGGTCGGGCCGGACTGCTGCACCGGCGCGCCGGCAGCAGCATGGATTGCTTCGCCGACGTTGCCATCGCGCGCCTGGAATCGGGCTGGGCCTTGAACGCGACCGACCTCCTGGGTATTTCCGCCAATCCCGGCGAGATGGGCGAGTGGTATGTACTCACGCCAGGCGAACAAGGCGGCAGGCGGGCCTTTCGCATCGACGCCAACGCGGCCGGGCTGCGTTTGCACCCTGCCCCGCCGGCCGCGCGCAGCACACCGTTCAACGCGCACCTCCTGTCATTGGACAACGTGCGCGTCGCGGACGGCGACGCCTGGGACCTGGGTCCCGCGCAGGCGCCCAGCGAAACCTTCATGCGCCTGGTGTCCGTCTATCGCGCCATGGCCGCCGCGCTCTGCTGCGGACTGGGACGCGCCACCCGCAGCGTTCTGTCGGCGCCGGCGATTCCGGCCACGGCACGCGGCGCCGTTCCCGCGGCGCGGCAGGCGCGGTCGGGCCAGCAGCTAGGCAAGATCGACGCGCTGCTGCTGACCAGCGACATCGTCATGCGCGGCATCGCCAGCGACCTGGCGCGCGAGCGACCTTCCCCCCAGGCCAGTTCGACCCGGCTTCACCGCCTGGCCGTGGACAGCTCGCTGGCGGCGGTATCGCTGGCCTGGCGCGGCGGCATCCGCGAGACGCACACGGGCTTTGCCTCGCTGCGCCGCTATCGACGCGATGCCCTGGCGGTCGCCGCGCTGATGGCAGTGCTGGACGGTGTGGACGTTCCCACGCCGGCATGATCCGCCAGCCGGCGCGGTAAGCGTCCGCTACGCCGCGTCGGCGTGCGCGCGATGCGCGCCGCAGTGCAGGCAGCGGAACAGATGTCCGCCGATCACGGCGCCGTTCTCGGTGATGTCGGGCAGCACGTCCTCGGGCCAGCCGTCGTCCAGGATCGCGGCCTGGGCGTCCGGCATGTCCTTGAGCCGGTCCCAGCCCACCGGCCCCAGGTAGGCGCAGGCGTCGCCGCAGCAGATCTGCCAGCGCTCGCAATGCCAGGACAGGTAGCCGGGCGTGCGCAGATTGAGTTCTTCCTCGACCGACGCCGGCACCTCGCCTTCTATGTCGCCCACGAACTCGGACCCGAATTTCCGCGCCGCGCTGCCGTCCGCGATGCACCAGGGACACAGGTTCGCCGGCTGATCGCCCAATCCATAGGGCTCGGTCGCATAGGCCCAGCCGGTGCACAGGCCGCAACACGGGCACTCCAGGTCGGCGATGGCCTCGATGGCGCCGGTGGCGACGGGATCAGGGTGATAGCGGAAATTCGGCAGCTCGTGCCTGGGACGCGGACCTTGCATGTTGCGGACTTCAGCGGTATGGGCGACAGCCTGGCAGCATAGCGCATGTCGCGTCGCCGCCCGCGATGGATGATCATGCTAGGCTTGCCTGCCGGATTCCCGCCCTCCCCGCCGCAAACCTCATGACGCCCGCGATCCGTCTCGGCCCCCTGGTCTTTCCGATTGAACTCGGCGTGCTGCTGCTGTCGGCCGCGCTCGGCCTGCTGGCCTGCGCGCTGCTGGCGCGCTTGCGGCGCATCCGGGGCGGCACATCCGCCGCCGATGCCGCCACCGCCCGCAATACCTTGTGGAATGCGCTGTTCTGGGGCTTGCTCGCCGCGCGGCTGGGCTATCTCTGGCAATACCGCGACGCCTATTTGCCGGAACCGCTGTCCATGCTGGACCTGCGCGACGGCGGCTGGAACGGCCTGGTCGGGCTGGCGGCCGCCTGGATCCATGCCGTGACGACGATCCTGCGTCGGCGCGCGCCGTGGCGTCTCACGCTGGCGGCGCTGGCCGTGGCCAGCCTGGGCTGGCTGGGCGGACGCGCGCTGACCGCGCCGCCGGCGCCGCAATCGCATCCCGCGCTCGCCGAGCTGGTCCTGAGCGACCTGCAAGGCGCGCCGGCTTCGCTGGCGGCCTTTCGCGGCAAGCCCGCCGTGGTGAACCTGTGGGCCAGCTGGTGCCCGCCGTGCCGGCGCGAGATGCCAGTGTTCGAGCAGGCGCAGGCCGAGCATCCCGACGTGCATTTCGTGTTCCTGAACCAGGGCGAGTCGCCGCGGGCCATCGCCGACTACCTGCGCGACCACGCCCCCGGCCTGCGCAACGTGCTGCGGGACGGCCAGAGCCAGGCCTCGCGCGCGCTCAGCAACAGCGGGCTGCCCGCCACGCTGTTCCTGGACGCCGACGGCCGGCTGACGGGCCTGCGCGTCGGCGAGCTGTCCCGCGCCACGCTGCGCGAACGGCTGGACGCGCTCAGGGCGGTCGACGGTTCCGAACCCTGAGGCAAGCCGGGACGTCAGCGTTTGCGGCGTTTCTCTTTCGAAACGAAGCGGCCGATACAGGGCAGACCGTTATCGCGTCTGGCCGGGTCGGCGAACTCCAATGTCTTCCTACCGCCCCGGCTCATCGGCGAATACCTCCGTGTACAAGACGCGCAGCGCCTCGGGCGCCTTGCGGATCACCTGGCCGCCGCGGTCCTTGTCCGCCTGCTCGCCCCAGATCGCATGGCGCGCGGCCTGGAAGGCCGCCTCGTCGACGCGCTCGCCCGAAAGATTCGCGCGCAACACCGCGATCGAGGAAGGCGCATCGCCCGCGACGCGCCTGCGGGCGGCCAGCAGCCAGCCCAGGCTGTCCGCGTTGGCGATCTGCGCCGCGTAGGTCTTGCGGTATCGCAGATGCTGGATGTTGCCGGCGCAGGCCAGCAGGTACGCGATCGCTTCCTGGGTGAAGCCATGGGCGTCGAGATAGCCCTCGACGTAGCGGCCATGCATGGATTGATGCTCGCCGTCCGCCAGGGCCAGATATTCCAGCACCAGCGACGCGTGCGCCGGACTGGCGCAGCCCAGCGCGAACACCGCGAAGCTGCCCGGCATGGCGCAGTCCTCGGCATCGAGGTTCGTGTACCACTCGTACTCGCGCATGGCCTGGCGCGCATAGGCCTCGATGGCGGGATGCAGCCCCGGATAGGCCGCCGCGCAGGCGAACAGCTGGTGCACGCCCTTCTTCGGCAGGCCCTTGATGGGCAGGTAAGTCTTGGTGGGCCCACGGAACTCGATGGCATAGGAGCGCGGAAAGTCCGTGGTCGACAGCAGGCGGTCCAGGTAGCCGAGCGCCTGCGCATAGGCGGCCTCGCTTTCTTCCTGGACGGTGATGCGGATCACGGCCAGCGCGTCATTGGCCTTGGCGCTCATGCCCGCGCCGCGAAACGCCGCCAGTTCCCTGGGCAGCTCGCCCGTGCCGTCGCGCTTGAGCCGCGCCGGCAGGTCGCTGCCCAGCTGGGTCACCTGGTTGAAGATGCGCTCGGCGCTGACCGAGGCGTAGCTGGGGCCGTACTTCAGATCGCAGATCGCGACGTAGCAGGCGAATTGGAAGAATCCGTCCGGCACCGCGGCGGGCTCGGCTCCAGGTTTGAGCACCCATTGTTCCTGCCAGCCGCTGCCCTTGTTCACGAAATGCGGATCGCGCAGACGGCGGTCGACCCAGCAATGCAGCAGGTAGTCGATGTCATGCCAGCCCAGCAGCAGCCGCATCCGCTCGGCGATCGTCCGGGCAGACTCGGCGTCGAACGGCGCGGCAGGCGCGGCGCTTTCCGATGGGCCCCGCGCGACGGCGACGGACAGTCCTTCCAGCACGTACTCCAGCACCGCCTTGCCCAGGATCTTCTGCCCATCCACGACAAAGCCCTTGATGCTTTCGCCCGAGAGCTTGCGCACCTGCGCCGTGCCGTCGTTGACCTGCGCGACCGCGCGATCGAATGCGGCGCGCGCATCAGGCGTCTGCCGCGCGTCTTCAAAAATCAACCAGTTCCGTTTGTTCATGAGGAGAGCATCTGCTGCGTGAAGCGCTGGACAATAGCACGCGAGGCGGGCCTGCCGGACAGATCAGGCCGGCCCGCCCCAAGGCGCATCGAAGCCGTCCTGACGCCGCGTCGACAGCGCCAGCCGCTGGCCGGCGCGCAAGCTCTCCGCCAACTCGGGCGGCAGCCTGATGATCAGGTCCGGCCCTTGCGGCAGCGCGCGCACCGTCGCCAGCAGGCGCAGTCCGCCCTCGCCGTCCGGTATCGAGGTCCAGGCCAACAGCTCGCCCGACTCGACCGCCACGGGTTCCGCCATCGCATGGCCGCAGGCCGGGCACCACAGCCGCGCGGGATAGACCTTGTGGCCGCAGGCCGCGCAGGCAAATACATGCAGGCTCATGCGCCCTCCCTCTCCAGTACCGCCGCATTGGCGCACATGCCGTAGCGCAGCTGCACCATGCCGTAGCCGGTGGCCACGCCCCGCCGCGCGTCGGCGATCTGGCGTTCGCCCGCCCGGCCCAGCAGCTGTCGCGCCACTTCCGCCAGGCCATGCATGCCGCCCGCCGTGCCGGCCTGCCCCGCCGACAGTTGGCCGCCGGCGGTGTTGACCGGCAGGCTGCGGTCCGCCAGCCGCCGCGCGACAAAACCCGGCAGGTCGCCGGCGTCGGCGAAACCCAGGTCGCAGAGCTGGGCCAGCGCCATCGCCGGATAGTCGTCGTAGACGCCGACCACGTCCATGTCTTCAGGCCCGATCCCGGCCTCGGCCCACATGACAGGCGCGAATTCGGCAATGCCGGTGACCAGCCCGTCGCCTTCCTGCTGGTCGCCGTTGTAGCGCGCGCCGCTGGCCCGCAGCGTCACATGCACGCCCGCGGGCCGCGCCGACAGCACCAGCGCGCAGGCGCCGCTGACCACGGGCACGCAGTCCAGCCGGCCCAGCGGCGGCGCGACCAGGGGCGCATCCAGGTACTGTTGCAGGCTCAAGGGCTGGCGATAGGCGGCGTTCGGATTCCCGGCCGCCCACTGGCGCTGCGCCACGCACAGCGCGCCGTAGTCCTCGCGCCGCAGGCCGGTCCGCATCATCTGGCGCTGCGTCAGCATGGCGAACAGCGGGTTCGGTCCCACGCAGCCGAGCGGGCTCAGGTACTCGCGCGCGCTGCGGTTGTAGTCGCTGACCAGGCCCTGGAAATCCGCGCCGGCGAAATGATCGCCGGCCGCCAGCACGATGGTGCCGGCCTGCCCGGCTTCCAGCGCCAGCCAGGCCTGCCGCAGCAGGTTGATGGCGCTGGCGCCGCCCATCTCGTCCTGCATGCACCAGTTCAGTTTCAAGCCCAGCCGCCAGCCCAGGTCGATGGCGCGGTCCGGGCGCAGGCTGAACGAGGCCACGCCCAGGCCGTCCACCTCGCCTGGCGCAACGCCGGCGTCGGCCAGCGCCAGGGCGATGGCCCGGGCCAGCAGGCCGGCCGTGCTGCAACCGGGCTCGGGATGGCGCAGCATCGGCGTCTCGCCGACGCCGACGATGCCAGGCCCGGGTCTGGGCTTGATCGCGCCGGCGCTCACGCGCGCTCCTTGCCTTCCGGTTCGCGCGTCAGCAGCAGCGTGATCACGGTGACGGCCGCCATGCCGACCAGGAACCACGCGACCGGCGTGGCCGATTCGTACTTGCGCAGCAGCGCCATGGCGATCAGGGGCGACAGGCCGCCGGCGAACACCGAGGCCAGCTCATGGCCCAGCGCCAGGCCGGTGTAGCGCACCTCGGGCGGGAACAGCTCGGCGAAGTACGCCGGCTGCGTGCCGATCATGGCCGCGTGGCACAGGGTGTTGCCCAGGAAGAAGGCCAGGAAGATCCAGACCGGCTCGCGCGTCTGCACCAGCCAGAAGAACGGGAACGCCACCAGCATCAGTCCGGCCGCGCCGATCAGGTAGACCGCGCGTCGCCCGATGCGGTCCGACAGGTGGCCGAACCAGACCAGCGTGCCCAGTTCCACGAACATGGACGCCAGCACGCCGCCCAGCATCAGGTCGTTGGGGATCCCCAGGAACTTGCCGTAGGCCAGCGCGAAGGCCAGGAAGATGTACGAGCCGCCGTTCTCGGCCACGCGCAGCCCCATCGCCGTGAACACCTGGCGCGGATAGCGGCGGAACACCTCCACCGCCGGCATGCCGCGCTTGGCGCTGCGCGAGGCCTGCACGAATTCCTCGCTTTCCGGGATGTGGCGGCGGATGTACAGGCCCACGCCGAAAATCAGCACGCTCAGCAGGAACGGCAGGCGCCAGCCCCAGCTCATGAACTGGTCCTGCGGCAGCTGCTGCGCCAGCATGAAGACGCCGGACGACAGCACGAAGCCGCCGGCCACGCCCAGCTGGCTGAACGACGAGAAGTAGCCGCGCCGCCGGCCGCCGACGGCCTCGCTGATGAGCAGCACGCCGCCGCCCCACTCGCCGCCCGCGGCCGCGCCCTGCATCACGCGCAGCGCCACCATCGCCGCCGGCGCCCACAGGCCGGCCTGCTCATAGGTGGGCAGCAGCCCGATCAGGAAGGTGGCCACTCCCATCAGGCCCAGCGTCCATTCCAGCGCCAGCTTGCGGCCGTAGCGGTCGCCGATGTGGCCGAAGATCACGCCGCCCAGCGGCCGCGCCAGGAAGCCCACCGCGAAGCCGGCGAAGGCGCCCATGGTGCCCAGCAGCGGATCGGTGCCCTTGGGAAAGAACAGCTCGCCGAACACCAGCGCCGCCGCCGTGCCGTAGATGAAGAAGTCGTACCACTCCATGGCGTTGCCCGCCACCGAGGCCACCACCACGCGCCGCGTGCGCCGCTTGCGCGCGGCTTCCTCGCTGGCGGCCTGTTCCGCCAAATTGTCTGCCATCGTCATTGCCGCCCCTTGTGTATGTTGTGTAGTCCCTGCACCGTCCTAGCGCGTCACCTTGTAGCCAGCCATGTCGCGGTCCCAGGTGTCGGCCGTCACGCCTTCGTCGCGCAGCTTGAACTTGCGGATCTTGCCGTTCTCGGTGCGCGGCAGTTCGTCCAGCGCGCGCAGGTAGCGCGGCACCGCGAAGTACGGCATGCGCGGCTGGCAGAAATCCAGCAGCTCCGCGTGCGCCACCGCGACGCCCGGCTTGTAGACCAGCGCCGCCATGACCTCGTCCTCGGCCAGCTCGGATTGCACGGCGTAGACCGCCACGGCCGCGATGGCCGGATGCACCAGCAGCACCTGCTCCACCTCGTAGGAAGAGATGTTCTCGCCGCGCCGGCGGATCGCGTCCTTCATGCGGTCCAGGAAGCGGTAGTAGCCGTCGGCGTCGCGCACCACCCGGTCGCCGGTGTGGAACCACAGGTTGCGCCAGGCCTCGACCGTCTTGTCCGCCATGGCGAAGTAGCCGGTGGCGATGGCATAGGGCGGACGCGCCCGTAGCAGCAGTTCGCCGGGCTGGCCGTCCGGCACCGGCGCGTCGTGTTCGTCGGCCACGCAGGCCTCGAACTCGGGCGCGACCCGGCCCATGGTGCCCGGGCGCTGCTCGGCCAGCACGCCGCCCAGCGCGAAATTGGTCTCGGTGGAGCCATAGCCTTCCAGCAGCGCCAGGCCGGTGCGGCGCAGGAATTCGCCATGGAAGCGCTCGGGCACGCCCGGCGCCAGCGCGATGCGCGCGCGGTGGCGGCGTTCGGACGGCGCGGGCTCGCGCGCCAGCAGCATGGGCACCATCGCGCCTAGCAGGTAGGTCACCGTGGCGCCGGTCTGTTCCAGCCGGTCGAAGTACCGGCTGACCGAGAAGCGCTCGTCGCAGACGATGGACGCGCCCGTCACCAGCGCCTGGAAACAGGCGTTCAGCGCATTGGTGTGGAACAGCGGCAGGCTGGTGTAGAGCACATCCTCGCCGCGGATCTCCAGGTTGCGGGCGGCGATCAGGCCCCACCACCAGAATTGCGCGTGCGGACAGCACACGCCCTTGGACAGGCCGGACGTGCCGGAGGTGTACAGGATCGCGAGCATGTCGCCCGGCCCCACGCTGGCCGGCTCGATGCCTGCGGCCGGCGCGGCGGGTGCGGGCCGGGCCGGCGCGGGCAGCGCCAGTCCGGGCGGCGGCGCGTCGCCGTCCAGCAGCCAGATCTCGCGCAAGGCCAGGCCGGCGCCGTCCACCGTCGCCAGTCCGGCGCAGGACGCCGCGTCGGCCACCAGCAGCACGCAGGCGCTGTTCTCCAGGATGTGGCGCAGCTGCATGCCGCGCGACGCGGTATTGATGGGCACCGCCACCGCGCCCAGCCAGCCGCAGCCCAGCATCACCGACAGGAACTCGATCCGGTTGCCCGCCATCAGCGCCACGCGGTCGCCCCGGCGCACGCCGTTGGCGGCCAGCAGCGCGGCCCAGCGCGCGGCATGCGCCGGCGCCTCGCCATATTCCAGTGTTCCGCCCGGCGCCTGGACCCAGGCTCGGGCGCCTTGGCGCGCGGCCTGGTCCAGCAGCATCGCCGGCAATGTCTGCGCGTGCATGCCCATGTTTCCCCTTGTTTGCGTCGGTCCGCGACTGCCCGCCGACTGTTGAAATTAGTCTAGGCATCAACTATTTATGCGTCAAATTTATGGTTATTATTTTTCTTATAAACCAGGCTGATATGAGAGGCGACGCGTGGACTTTGACCTGAACCTCATGCGGGTTTTCCTGACCGTGATGCAGGAGCGCAGCGTGACCCGCGCGGCCGAGCGGCTGCATCTGACGCAGCCGGCCGTCAGTTATGCGCTGGCGCGGCTGCGCGAGAAGTTCGACGATCCGCTGTTCCTGCGCACCGCCGCCGGCATGCAGCCCACGCCGGTCGCCTTCGCGCTGGCCGGGCCGATCGGCCTGGGCATGGACGCCTTCGCCGACGCGCTCAACCTGCGGCACCGCTTCGATCCCGCCACCAGCGCGCGGCGCTTCACGCTGTCCATGTCGGACATCGGCGAAATGGTGTTCCTGCCACTGCTGATGGAACGGGTGCACGCGCTGGCGCCGCGCCTGCAGATCGAGGTGGTCGAGGTGCCGATGGAGGCGCTGCCCCAGGCGCTCAAGGACGGCGGGGTCGACCTGGCCATCGGCAACCTGGCCGGACTGGGCCGCCATACCCGGCACGCCGCGCTGTTCAGCGAGCACTATGTCTGCATGGCGCGGCGCGGCCATCCAGTGCTGTCGCGCGGCCTCACGCGTGGTCAGTTCAAGCGGCTGGACCACATCCTGGTGGCCTCGCGCGCCAGCGCCCACCGGTTGCTGGACGACGTGCTGGCCGAGGTCGGGCTGCTACGCCAACCCTATCTGACCTTGCCCCATTTCACCGCCGCCGCCGAGATCGTGCGCCGCACCGACCTGACCGTCACCGTGCCGCGCCGCGTGGCACTGTGGTTCAACCGCGCGCGCGACTTCGAGGTCCGCCCGCTGCCGCTGGCCCTGCCCGAACTGACGGTCACGGTGCACTGGCACGCGCGTTTCGACAGCGATCCCGGCAGTTCCTGGCTGCGCCAACTGGTGGTGGAAACGCTGGCCGACCGTGAGCCGCCCGATTCGGGCGGCATTTGATCGATCCGTGCAACAGACTCTGGCCCGGCTTGCGGTTTATCCGGACGCGGCGCGCACCTAGACTGTCATCCATCGACTGACCGAACCCAAAGGAACCCGCCATGACGTCCGCCCTCGCCCTCCGCCCCGCCCCGCTGCGCCGCCTGCTGGTCGGCGCCGCCCTGGTCCTGCTGGCCCTGCCCGCCGCCCAGGCCGCCGAGCAGGCGCTGCATGTGACCCACTACAACCCCGGCGCCGCCGCCATCTTCCCGGTCTCGTCCACCCTGGTGACCGGCGAACACGAAGCCATCCTGATCGACGCCCAATTCGGCAAGTCCCAGGCCGCCAAGGTCGTGGACATGATCCGCGCCAGCGGCAAGAAGCTGAGCACAATCTACGTCAGCCACGGCGACCCCGACTTTTATTTCGGCCTGGACACCGTGCTGGCCGCCTTCCCCGACGCCAAGGTGGTCGCGTCCGAGCCGACCGTGCGCCACATCAAGGAAACCGTGGACGGCAAGCTGGCCTACTGGGGCCCGAAGCTGGGCGCCGACGCCCCGGCCCGCACTGTGGTTCCCGAGGTGCTGGCCGGCAACAGCCTGACGCTGGAAGGCCGCAAGCTGGAGATCACCGGCCTGGACGGTCCGCAGCCCGACCGCAGCTTCGTCTGGATCCCGTCGCTGCAGACCGTGGCGGGCGGCGTGGTCGTGTTCGGCAACCTGCATGTGTGGATGGCCGACACCCAGACGCCCAAGTCGCACCAGGACTGGCTGGCGACGCTGGCCCGCATCGAGGCGCTCAAGCCCAAGGCCGTGATCCCCGGCCACTACGCACAAGGCGCGCCGCTGACCGTGGAATCGGTGCGCTACACGGCCGGCTACATCCGCGCCTTCGACGCGGCCGCCGCCCAGGCCAGGGACAGCGCGGCGCTGATCGCGGCCATGAAGGCGAAGTACCCGCAGGCCGGCGAGCCCGCCTCTTTGGAGCTGAGCGCCAAGGTCGCCAAGGGCGAAATGGCATGGTGAGGGTTGGCCCCCCCCCCGAGCGCTGCGCGCTTCCCCCCCAGGGGGGCGCCGCTACGGACCGGCAAAGCCGGCTCCGTGCGGCCCCGGTCTGGGGAGGCTGGTGCTGGTTGGGGGGATTCGTTTTGAGGCTGAGCTGGGGGGCGCGCTGCGCGCCGCTTGCCTTGCCGTGCGCGGCGCGCGTCAGGTGATGGGCGGGTCTTCCGGCTGACGCGGGGTGGCGTCGGGCGTTTCGGCGGGCAGCGCGTGCACGGATATGCCCAGGTCCAGGGCCTGCAGGATGGCGGTCAGACCGCTCAGGGTGGGATTGCCCTTGCGCGACAGCATGCGATAGATCTGGGTCGAGTTGAGCTTGGCGCGCTCGGCCACGATCTGCATGCCGCCACGCGCCATGGCCAGCTGGCGCAGGATTTCCAGCGCGCTGGCAAGGTCGCCAGAGGCGATATGGGTGTTGATGGCTGCCAGCGCCTGCGAGGGCTGGCGGCGGTAACGCTCGGACATGTACTCATCGGGAGACTGGCCAAACATGATGCAAGGTCCTTCCGTGTCGATTGCCGGACAGCCCGTCGCACAGCGGCGCGGCGGGCGCAAGTTCAGAGCTTAGCCCGCCCGCCCCCTGCCCGGGCCGTCCGCCCCTCAACATCGGACGAGTCTTACGTCTTCAGTGCCGCGCCAGCATCAGATCCAGGTTCTGCACCGCCGCGCCCGACGCGCCCTTGCCCAGGTTGTCGAACACGGCGGCGAGCAGCGCCTGTCCCTCGGCGGCGTTGCCATGCACCGACAGGCGCAGGTCGTTGGTGCCGTTCAGCGCCTGCGGCTCCAGCCGCGCCTGCGCCGCCGATTCCTCCAGCGACGCGACCTGCACGTGGCGCGACCCGGCATAGCGCTCGGCCAGGCAGGCTTGCAGGGCGACGAGATCCGCGCCGGCCGGCAGCAGCCGCAGTTGCAGCGGCACGGTCAGCACGATGCCCTGGCGGAACGCCCCATACGAAGGCAGGAACACGGGCCGCTGCGTCAGTCCCGCGTAGCGCTGGATTTCCGGCGTGTGCTTGTGCGCGAGGCCGAGTCCGTAGACCTGGAACGGCGGCTGCGCCGCCGCGTCCGGCCCTTCGTAGGCATCCACGCTGGCGCGGCCGCCACCCGAATAGCCCGACACCGCCTGCACGGCCAGCGGGTAGTCCGCCGGCAGCAGGCCGGCCTCGACCAGCGGGCGCAACAAGGCGATGGCGCCGGTCGGGTAGCAGCCGGGGTTGCTCACCCGTGGCGCGCCGGCGATGCGGTCGTCCTGGCCCGGCGCCATCTCTGGAAAGCCGTAGACCCAGCCCTCGGTGGTGCGATGCGCGGAACTGGCGTCGATCACCTGCACCTTGGGATTGCGGATGGACGCCACCGCCTGCCGCGCCGGCTCGTCCGGCAGGCACAGAATGGCGATGTCGCAGGCGTTGATGGCCTCGGCGCGGCGCGCGGCGTCCTTGCGCTCGGCCGCCGGCAACGTCAGCAGGCGCAGGTCGTCGCGGCCCTGGAGCCGTTCATGGATCTGCAGGCCGGTGGTGCCCTGGTCGCCGTCGATGAATACGAGGGGTTGCGTCATGGTGCGATGCTTCCTGGTGATGGGATTGCGGTGGACGGGCCGCCCGGATCTCGGATGCTTGCTGCGCTCCGTCATCCCTGGGTCGGCGTGATGGCATCCATCTTCGGCCAGGCCCCACGATTATCAAAGTCGAATATCATGACTACCTGATTCAGTTTTTCTGAATAAGGATCCGTCATGCGGGAAATCAGCCTGGACCGGCTGCGCACCCTGGTCGCCATCGCCGACCTGGGCTCCTTCGCCAATGCCGCGCGCGCCCTGCACCTGGCGCCGCCCACCATCAGCCTGCACGTGGCCGACCTGGAGGCGCAGGTGGGCGCGGCGCTGCTCACGCGCACGCGCGGGCAGGTGCGCCCCACCGCCATCGGCGAGACCCTGCTGGCCCGCGCCCGCCGCCTGCTGGCCGACGCCAGCCAGGCGCTGGACGACGTGCAGCGCCAGGTCCAGGGGCTGGAGGGCCGCGTGCGGCTGGGCGCGTCCACGGGCGCCATCGCCCACCTGCTGCCGCAGGCGCTGGAGACGCTGGCGCGCGATCACCCGCGCATCGACGTGCAGGTGGCCGTGCTGACCTCGCAGGAAACCTTGCTGCGGCTGGCCGACGGCACGCTGGACCTGGGCCTGGTGGCGCTGCCCCAGTCGCCCACGGACGGCCTGGTGCTGCGGCCCTGGCGGCGCGATCCGGTGCTGGCCTTCCTGCCCGCGTCCTGGCAGGCGCCGGCCCGGCTCACGCCCGCCTGGCTGGCCGAGCGCCCGCTGATCCTGAACGACGCCAGCACGCGGCTGTCGCGCCTCACCGCCGAATGGTTCGCCGCCGCCGGCCTGAACCCACGCGCGCGCATCCAGCTCAATTACAACGACGCCATCAAGAGCCTGGTGGCCGCCGGCTACGGCGCGACGCTGCTGCCCCATGAAGCCACCGCGCCGCAGCCCGACCCGCGCATCGCCATGCGGCCGCTGCGTCCCGCGCTGTGGCGTCCGCTGGGCATCGCCCACCGCGCCGGCGATATCGAACTGGCCACCCGCCACGTGCTGGACGTGCTGTGGGCGCTGCGCGCCGCCGCGACTCCGGCATAAGCTCATGACCGCCCGTTATGGCGGCCGTGCTAAATTTTTGCCCCGCGACCCCGCCCTGCGGGCCGCGAGGAGAGAAAGTTGGATGTTGCATTCAAGCGCTGGCTGGCATCGTTCGCCCCGGCGCCCGTGGGCGCGAGCGCCCGCGAAAAGATCTATGGCGCGCTGGGCGCGCTGATCGGCCTGTTTTGCACCGAATGGGTCGGCCGCCACGCGCTGGGCGAGGCCAATCCCTGGTTCATCGCGCCGATGGGCGCGTCCGCCGTGCTGCTGTTCGCCGCGCCCGCCAGCCCGCTGGCCCAGCCCTGGTCGATCATGGCCGGCAATCTGGTGTCCGCGCTGATCGGCGTGGCCTGCGCCCATGCCATTGCGGACCCGGGCCTGGCCGCGGCGGCGGCCGGCTCGCTGGCCATCGCCGCCATGTTCACGCTGCGCTGCCTGCATCCGCCCAGCGGCGCGGTGGCGCTGACCGCCGTCCTGGGCGGCCCGGCCGTGGCCAGCCTGGGCTACGGCTTCGTGCTGTGGCCGGTGGCGCTGAACTCCGTGATCCTGCTGTCCATCGCCGTCGCCTTCAACGGCGCGCTGCGCCGCAACTATCCGCGCCGCCACGCCGAGCCGGCCGCCTCGCATCTGACGCGCGACCCCGCGCCCAGCGCGCGCCTGGGTTTTTCCCGCGCCGACCTGGACCAGGCGCTGAGCCAGCGCGGCGAGCTGCTGGACATCAGCAAGGAAGACCTGGAAGAAATCGTGATGGAAGCCGAGCTACGCGCCAGCGTGCGCCGCTTTGGCGATGTGCGCTGCGCCGACATCATGTCGCGCGACCTCGTCTCGGTGCAGCAGAACGATCCGCTGGACTACGCCATCCGCCTGTACGGCAAGCACCGGCTGCAGACGCTGCCCGTGCTCGACTCCGCCGGACGCTATGCCGGCATGATCGACCAGGCCGACGTGCTGGCGCGCAAGGCCAGGCTCGCGCCGGCGCATGAGGGCCCGGACCTGCTGGTCTCGGACTGCATGCGCTCGGAAGGGCCTTTCGCCACGCCGGAACTGCCGGCCGTGGAGCTTGCCCGTCCCATGGCGGACGGCCTGCATTGCGTGCCGGTGCTGGACGAGGACGGCGTGCTGCGCGGCCTGGTGACGCAGTCCGACCTGGTCGCTGCGCTGTACCAGATGACCGTGACGGCGCCGGCCGGCGCCATCCAGCCGGGGCGGCTGGCCGCCTGAGCGCCTGCCCGGCGAGCGGCGCGGGCACGGCGCCTCCGTAGCCCTACGGATGCCGGCCCGCCCGCGCCGCGAGGCATAATGCCCCGGTGAAATTCCCTGCGCGCTACGGCGCATTGCTCTGCTGGTTGCTGCTGTTCGGCCTGGGCGCCGCCTGGATCGGGCGGCAGGACTATCTGCGCCAGTACGACGCCTTTTTCCAGGGCACCAGCATCGCCCAGCGCATGCTCAGCCAGAAGACCGTGCAGCACGAGGCCGTGCTGGCCACGCTGGCCGCCCTGTCGCATCCGCCCGCGCCCGAGCGCCTGTATCCCAGCCTGCGCCCGTCGCTGCCGCAGTTGCTGGGGCTGGGCCAGCTGCGCGACGGGGCCTGGACCGGCAGCCTGCCGCCGCCTACCGGCCTGGATGCCGCCGTGACGCAGGCGCGCACGCTGGGCCGCCCCGTCACGCTGCCGGTGGACGCGGCGCGCTACTGGCTGGTGGCTCCGTCCAGCTGGAGCCTGCTGCTGGACGCGCGCCAGCTGCTGCAGGACGGCGACTTCCCCGACGCGCTGGCCAACCTGAGCCTGTCCATCGGCCCCGAGCCGCTGCGCCTGCTGGCGCGCCAGGACGCCGCCGCGCACGGCTGGACGCTGTCGCTGCAGAAGCCGCTGGGCGCCGCCAGCCAGCCCTTCGCCCTGCGCAGCGAGCGCGTGCTGACGCCCGCCTCCTGGCCCTGGGCGCAATGGCTGGCCTGGGCCGCCGCCAGCGCGTTGCTGGTCGCCGGCGCCGCCGCCTGGCGTCGCAGCCGCGCCGAGGCCCTGCGCCAGCGCGAGCAGGCGCGCGTGGCGGCCATGGAACGGCTGGGCACGCTGGGCGAGATGGCCGCCGGCATCGCCCACGAGCTGAACCAGCCATTGACCGCCATCCTGGCGCAGACCCGCGCCGCCGAACGCATGCTGGACGACGAGGACGAACGGCCCGCCGTGCGCGAGGCCTTGCGGGCCAGCGCCGGCCAGGCCCGCCGCGCCGCCGACATCATCGCCCGCATGCGCGCGCTGGTGCGC